>JANXWR010000405.1 GCA_025351025.1 Burkholderiales bacterium
TGCCGAAGAACAAGTCGCTGCCGCTCGTCGTCGTCTGCCCGACCGGCACGCGCGCGCCGCGCGCCCTCGCCGTGCTGAAGAAGCTCGGCTTCGAGAACACACGCGTGCTGGCCGGTGGTCTGGCGGCCTGGCGTGCCGCCAACCTGCCGGTCGAAAAGACGGCCTCGGCATGAACCGCCGGGCCGCTCCCGAGGCGAATGGCGCAGCGAGAAGCGCGAAGGCGTCCGGATGAGTGTCGCGATGCAGCCGGTGAAGATGTACAGCACGGCGAGCTGCCCGTTCTGCATTCGCGCCAAGGCACTGCTGCGCCAGCGCGGCGTCGAGACGATCGACGAGATCCGCGTCGACGAGCGGCCGGGCGAGCGCGACGCCATGATCCGCCTCACGCGGCGTCGCACCGTGCCGCAGATCTTCATCGGCGCCACGCACGTCGGCGGCTGCGACGAGCTGATGGCGCTCGACCGCGCCGGCGGCCTCGAACCACTGCTCGCCGGCACGCCATAATCGCCCGCCCCGGCTGCCGGCCGGGCGCATCGGGTCGCGCCTGCGCGCCCGCATCCACCCTCATCGCAAAGAGCTTCGCATGGCCGACGACAACGCAAACCTTCCCCAGTTCCAGATTCAGCGCATGTACCTGAAGGATCTGTCGCTGGAGCAGCCGAACTCGCCGCAGGTGCTGCTCGAACAGGGCCAGCCGCAGGTCGAGATCAACCTGACGCTGGGCGCCGAAACGATCAGCGAGGCGATGTACGAAGTGACCGTGATGGCGACGGTGACGACGAAGATCAACGACAAGACGCTGTTCCTCGTCGAGGCCAAGCAAGGCGGCATCTTCGAGATCCGCAACATCCCCGACGAGCAGTTGAGGCAGATCCTCGGCATCGCCTGCCCGAACATCGTCTATCCCTATCTGCGCGCCATCGTCTCCGACGTCTGCACGCGCGCCGGCTTTCCGCCGGTGGTGCTCTCGGAAGTCAACTTCCAGGCGATGTACGAGGCGCAGCAGGCCGAGCTGCAGGCGCAGGCCGCGGCGGTGACGAACGGCTCGGGCGCGAGCGGCGTCATCAACTGACGCCCAGGCGCCGGTCGCGTCGATGAACCTCACGGTGCTCGGCGCGGGGGCCTGGGGCACGGCGCTCGCCGTCCAGGCGTCGGCCACGCACGCGACGCGCCTCTGGGCGCGCGACGTCGAGCAGGCGGCGCAGATGCGGTCGCTGCGTCGCAATGCGCGCTACCTGCCGGGCATTGCCTTGCCCCCGGCCTTGCAGATCACCAGCGATTTCAGCGCCGCGGTGCGCCATGCGCGAGGCGGCCTGATCGTCGTCGCGACGCCGATGTCCGGTCTCGAGGGCGTGCTGCGCCGCCTGCCTGAAGGCATCGAGACTGGCGTGCTCTGGCTCTGCAAGGGTTTCCAGGAAGGCACCGGCTGGCTCGGCCACGAGGTGGCACGAGCGGCGGCACCGGGGGCACGGGTCGGCGTCCTCTCCGGCCCCAGCTTCGCCATCGAGGTGGCGCGCGGCCAGCCGACGGCGCTCGTGGCGGCGAGCAGCGACGCGGCGTTGCGCGAGGCCGCGGTGCAGGCCTTCCATGCCGGCAACCTGCGCATCTATACGTCGGCCGATCCGGTCGGCGTCGAAGTGGGCGGCGCGGTGAAGAACGTGCTCGCCATCGCCACCGGCATCGCCGACGGCATGCAAC
The DNA here is from genome assembly GCA_025351025.1 of Burkholderiales bacterium. Lineage (GTDB taxonomy): Bacteria > Pseudomonadota > Gammaproteobacteria > Burkholderiales > Burkholderiaceae_C > Schlegelella_A. Next base: position 1,699 of record JANXWR010000405.1, read on the forward strand.
TCGGACTCAACGCGCGCGCCGCGCTGATCACGCGCGGCCTCGCCGAGATGACGCGCCTGGGCCTCGCCCTCGGCGCCGAAGCACAGACGTTCATGGGCCTCTCGGGACTCGGCGATCTCGTCCTCACGACCACCGGCGATCTCTCGCGCAATCGCAGCGTCGGCCTGCGTCTGGCCGCTGGCGTGCCACTGGCGCGCATCCTCGCCGAGCTGGGCCATGTGGCCGAGGGCGTGACGAGTGCGCCGATGGTGCTGCAGCGCGCCTATGCGCGCGGCATCGAGATGCCGATCGTCGACGCCGTCGTGCAAGTGCTCGACGGCCGCATCGCCGCGGCTCAGGGGCTCGAGCAGCTGCTGCGCCGCGATGCGCGCGCCGAGGGCGTCTAGAAGGCTAGCTTCCGCCGGCGTAGCCGTTCTGCCGCCAGGCCTCGAACACGACGACGGCCACGGCGTTGCTCAGGTTGAGGCTGCGCTGGCCCGGTCGGAGCGGCAACCGCACCACCTGCGCCGCCGGGATCGCGTCGCGTACCGAAGCCGGCAGGCCGGACGTCTCGGCGCCGAACACCAGCCAGTCGCCCGGCTTCCACGCGACGTCGGCGAAACGCGTCGCGCCGTGGGTGCTGAACGCGAACAGGCGTTCCGGGGACGGCGCCATCACCGCGACGAAGGCCGGCCACGACGCATGCCGCCGCACCTCGGCGACCTCGTGGTAGTCGAGGCCGGCGCGGCGCAGCAGGCGGTTTTCCATCGAGAAGCCGAGCGGCTCGACGAGGTGAAGTCGGGCGCCGGTGTTGGCGGCGAGGCGGATGACGTTGCCCGTGTTCGGCGGGATCTCGGGCTCGACGAGGACGATGTTGAACATGCGCCGCCCTAGTCGTCGCCGGGACGCGGCGTTCGCGCGAAGACCCAGACCTCGACGCGCTCGGCGCCGGCGCCTTTGAGCACGCGCGCGATCTCGGCCAGCGTGCTACCGATCGTCATGACGTCGTCGACGACGGCGATCGTGCGTCCGCGCACTTCGCGCAAACGCCGTGGCTCGACGGCGAAGGCGCCGCGTACGTTGCCGGCGCGTTCTTCGGGCGGCAGGGCGAGCTGGTGCGGCGTGTCGCGGATGCGTAGCAGCAGGTGCGCGTCGGCCACGCAACGCAGGCGTCGCGCGGTCCGTCGCGCCAGCTCCCAGGCCTGGTTGTAGCCACGCTCGCGCAGGCGCGCGCCACTCAGCGGCACGGGCACGACGACCGCCGGCGCCTCGCTGGCATCGCGTCCGGCGCAGGCCTCGACGATGGCCTCGGCGAAGACCGGCGCGAGGTCGAGCGCCGCATGAAACTTGAAGGACGGGATCAAGCGGTCCCACGGTTAGGCATAGTCGACACGGGCGAAGGCCGCATCGAAAGGCGGTGGCGCGGCGAGGCAGGCGCCGCAGACCGCGACGCCGGCCCCGACCGACAGGGCGCAACGCCGGCAGCGTGGCCCGGGCTGGGCGAAACGCGTCAGGCAATCGGCGCAGACGCGGCCCCTTCCCCAGCCCCGGCAGACCGCGCACAAGCCCGGCCAGCGCCGCGGCGTGGCGGCGCGCGTTCCGCTCGTCGCAAGTCGGCTCAATATACTGCCCGCCATGAAAGAGGCCGATCGCTCGAGCCTTCCGCACGGCCACCCGAAAGAGGGCTCGTCCCGCTCGGCGGGATGGCGCGCAGCGCCCAGGGTGCACTGTTGACCGGCCGACGCCTCGATGCGGTTGCGGTCGATGCGGCGCTGCGCCGCATGGCGCACCAGGACGAGCCGCCTTGGTTGCACGCCGAAGCGGCGCGACGGCTGGCCGAGCGGCTGCTGCCGATCCGCCTCGAGCCGACCCGCGTGCTCGACTGGTGGGCCGGCCCGGGCGGCGGTGCAGCCGCGCTGCGCGAGCGCTATCCGAAGGCGGAGATCGTCGCCGTCGAGCCCGGCCCGGCCTGGCTCGCGCGCCGCGCACAAGCCACCGCACGCCCCTGGTGGTCCTTCGGCAAAGCGCCCGCCTTCGTAGCTCGCGACGTGGCCGACAGCGACGCGGCGATCGGCCGGGCGCAGCTCGTCTGGGCCAACATGGTGCTGCACGGCATCGTCGATCCGCCGGCGCTATTTTCGCGCTGGCATGCCCTGCTCGGCGCCGGCGGCTTCGTCGCCTTCTCGTGCCTCGGGCCGGGCACGCTGCAGGCGTTGCGCGATCTGTACGCGACGCTCGGCTGGCCGGCACCGACGCCCGGCTTCATCGACATGCACGACCTCGGCGACATGATGGTCGCGGCCGGCTTCGCCGACCCGGTGCTGGACCAGGAAACGCTGACGATCAGCTGGCCGGATGCGGAGGCGTTGTTGCGCGAGCTTCGCCAGCTCGGCGGCAATGCCGCGCCCGATCGCTTCCCCGGATGGCGCACGCCGGCGTGGCGGCGCCGTCTCGTCGACGCGCTGGTCGCGCGCGCCGGTGCCGATGGCCGGATCACGCTCGACTTCGAGATCGCTTACGGCCACGGCTTCAAGGCCGCCCCGCGCCTTCAGGAGGGCGAGGTCACGGTCTCGCTCGACGACATGCGCGCGATGGTCAGGAGGCCACCCCGACCGCGCTGAAGGCGTGGGCTAAAATCCTTGGCTTTTGTCGAGGCTGTCCGACGCCGGGCGCGACTCCGCGCCGCCGTCGAGCTGTAGACAAGGGTTCACGGCGCAACGACAGGCCCATTTCAGGCGACTCACCGCAGGATGTCAGCTCTCAGTGTTCACGCTCCGCGCGGTACCGCGCCGCCGCCACCTGTGCCCCGCTTCGCGAGCGCCGGCGGCGAGGCCGACGGCTCGGTGCATTGGCTGATGAAGCGCAACTGCTCGGTGGCGCCACGCCAGCTGCTGGCGTTCTACCTGAGCCTTTGCCTGCTTGCGCTGGCGATCGGTGCCTTTTTCTGGATGCGCGGTGCGCCATTCGTCCTGCCCTTTGCCGGCGCCGAGCTGGCCGCCGTCGGTGCTGCCCTGCTGATCTACGCGCGCCACGCCGCCGATCGCGAGAGCCTGGTGCTCCGGCCGGGGCGGTTCACGGTGGTTTGCACGCTGGGTCGGCGCACCGAGCAGGTCGAGTTCGCGCCCGCCTGGGTGCGCGTCGAGCCGCAGCACGGCGACGGCTCGCTGATCGAGCTTTCCGGCGAAGGCCGGCGCGCCGCGGTCGGCCGCTTCGTGCGGCCCGAGCTGCGCCGCGCCCTGGCCGACGAATTGCGTGCGGCACTGCGCCGCTCGTGCAGCACGGCCGCGGCCTGACAACCCAGACCATTTCGGAAAACGTGGCACCACAGATGATGACGATGCGATCACTTTGGCACCGTGCGGCCCTTCGGCTCGCCCTGATCCTGGGCGCTGCGCTCGCGTTTCCGGCCTGGGCCGTGAACGACCTCAAGGGCGGCCCCGCGGTCAACCAGTTCAATCTGCATCCGCCGGCCTCGGCGATCGCCGACGACCAGCAGTGGCTGCACAACTACATGCTGGTCATCTGCACGGTGATCTTCATCGCCGTGTTCGGCGTCATGTTCTATTCGATCTTCAAGCATCGCCGCTCGAAAGGTGCGAAGGCCGCCAACTTCCACGAGAGCACGACGGTCGAGATCGCCTGGACCATCGTGCCTTTCATCATCGTCATCCTGATGGCGCTGCCGGCGACGCGCGTCGTCGTGGCGATGAAGGACACGAGCTCGGCCGACCTGACGATCAAGGTTACCGGCATCCAGTGGAAGTGGGGTTACGACTACCTGAAGGGCGAGGGCGAGGGGATCGGCTTCGTCTCGACGCTCGATCCGGTGCAGCGCGAGATGTCGAACGCCGGCAAGCCGGAGGGCGACGACTACCTGCTGCGCGTCGACAACCCGCTGATCGTGCCGGTCGACAAGAAGGTGCGCCTGATCACCACCGCCAACGACGTCATCCACGCCTTCTACGTGCCCTCGCTCGGCGTGCAGGAAACGGCGCTGCCCGGCTTCGTGCGCGACGCCTGGTTCCGCGCCGAAAAGGTCGGCAGCTACTACGGCCAGTGCTCGCAGCTTTGCGGCAAGGAGCACTCCTACATGCCGATCCACGTCAAGGTGCTCTCGCAAGCCGACTACACGGCCTGGGTCGACGGCAAGAAAAAGGAAGCCGCGGCCAAGGCCGACGATCCGAACAAGGTCTGGGACCTGGCCGCGCTGCAGGCGCGCGGCGAGGCGGTCTACACCGCGAACTGCCAGGTCTGCCACCAGGCCAACGGCAAGGGCGGCAACGGCGTCTTCCCCCTCGACGCGTCGCCGGTGGTGCTCGACACCGACAAGACCAGGCAGGTCCACGTGCTTCTGAACGGACGCAACCTGATGCCGGCGTGGAAGCAGCTGAGCGACACCGAGATCGCGGCGGTCGTCACCTACACCAAGAACCACTGGTCGAACGCCACCGGACAGGTCGTGCAACCGACCGAAGTCGCGTCAGCGCGCAAATGACACGGACCCCGCAGAGGACCCAGGAATGAGTGCAGTCATCGGAACCCACGGAACGGTCGACGCTGGCGGCCACGCCCACGACGATCACCACGAGCACGACCACGGCGCGCCGAAGGGCTGGCGGCGCTGGGTCTACGCGACCAACCACAAGGACATCGGCACGATGTACCTGGTGTTCGCGTTCACGATGTTCATGGTCGGCGGCGCCCTGGCCATGGTCATCCGCGCCGAGCTGTTCCAGCCCGGCCTGCAGTTCGTCAACCCGCAGCTGTTCAACCAGCTGACGACGATGCACGGCCTGATCATGGTCTTTGGCGCGATCATGCCGGCCTTCGTCGGCTTCGCGAACTGGATGATCCCGCTGCAGATCGGCGCGCCGGACATGGCCTTCGCGCGCATGAACAACCTGAGCTTCTGGCTGCTCATCCCGGCGGCGATCATGCTCGTCGGCTCGTTCTTCATGCCGGGCGGCGCACCGGCCGCCGGCTGGACGCTTTATGCGCCGCTGACGCTGCAGATGGGCCCGTCGATGGACGCAGCGATCTTCTCCCTGCACATCCTCGGCGCCAGCTCGATCATGGGCTCGATCAACATCATCGTCACGGTGCTCAACATGCGCGCGCCGGGCATGACGCTGATGAAGATGCCGCTGTTCGCTTGGACCTGGCTGATCACCGCCTACCTGCTGATCGCCGTCATGCCGGTGCTCGCCGGCGCGATCACGATGACGCTGACCGACCGCCACTTCGGCACCAGCTTC
>JANXWR010000595.1 GCA_025351025.1 Burkholderiales bacterium
AGGCACCTTCTTCGTCACCGGCAACCACGAGTACTACTCGGGCGCGGCGGCCTGGGTCGGCGAGCTGCGCCGGCTCGGCATCACCGTGCTGATGAACGAGCACGTCGTGCTGCGCCGCGGCGACGCCGCGATCGTCGTTGCCGGCATCACCGATTTCAGCGCCGGCCACTTCGACCGCGCCGAGGCGAGCGACCCGGTCCGGGCGCTCGCCGGCAGCCCGCCGGCGGCCCTGCGCGTGCTGCTCGCGCATCAGCCGCGCAGCGCCGAAGCGGCCGAGGCGGCCGGCTTCGACCTGCAGCTCTCGGGGCACACGCACGGCGGCCAGTTCCTGCCCTGGAACTTCCTGGTCCGCCTGCAGCAGCCGTTTACGGCGGGCCTGAAGCGCTGGCGCAGGATGTGGGTCTACACCAGCCGCGGCACCGGCTATTGGGGCCCGCCGAAGCGATTCGGCGCGCCTTCCGAGATCACCTTGCTGCGTCTGGTGCCGGCGCCGCGGCCCACCGCCGCCCGCAGCCGCCGGGTGCCCGAGCCGGTGCCGGCCCCGAGCGGGGTCTGAGCGAGGCGGCCCCCTCTACAATCGACAGGTTTTGCCGGAAGCGTCCGGCGTCCCGAGAGGATCAGCCCCCGTGTTCATATCCGAAGCTTTCGCCCAGGCCGCGCCGGCCGCCGGCGCCGACTCGATGTTCGGCGGCCTCGGCAGCATGCTGCCGCTGGTCCTGATGTTCGTCGTTCTCTACTTCGTGATGATCCGGCCGCAGATGAAGCGGCAGAAGGAAGCGAAGGCGATGATCGATGCCCTGGCCAAGGGCGACGAGGTGGTCACCTCGGGCGGCATGCTCGGCAAGATCTCGAAGATCGGCGAGTCGTTCATCAGCCTGGAGATCGCCGGCGGCGTCGAGATCCAGGTGCAGCGCTCGGCGGTGATCCAGGTCATGCCCAAGGGCACGGTCAAGTAGGCGGAGCGGCATTTGAATCGCTATCCGGCCTGGAAGTACGCGGTCCTCGTGATCGCACTCTTCATCGGCATCGTCTACACGCTGCCCAACTTCTTCGGCGAAGCGCCGGCGGTGCAGGTCTCGAGCGGCAAGGTCACGCTCAAGCTCGACTCGTCGCTGGCGCCGCGGGTCGAGGAGATCCTGGCCAAGGCCGGGCTGAAGCCTGATTTCGTCCAGTACGACGGCAATTCGGTGAAGGCCCGCTTCGCCGACCTCGATGCGCAGCGTAAGGCCAAGGACGCGCTCGGCGCGGCGCTCAATCCCGACGCCGACAACCCGACCTACATTGTCGCCCTGAACCTGCTGTCGCGCTCGCCGAAGTGGCTGACGGCCATGCACGCCTTGCCGATGTACCTGGGCCTCGACCTGCGCGGCGGCGTCCACTTCCTGATGCAGGTCGACATGAAGGCGGCGCTCACCAAGCGCGCCGATTCGCTTGCCGGCGACGCGCGCTCGTTGCTTCGCGACAAGAACATCCGCCACGCCGGCATCGCCCGCGACGGCAACTCGGTGGTCATCCGCTTCCGCGACGCCGCCACGGCGGCGGCGGCGCGCTCGGTGCTCGTCGACCAGCTCCCGGACCTCGTCTGGATCGACAGCGTCGAGGGCAGCGACTTCAAGCTCACCGGCAACCTCAAGCCCGACGCCGCCAAGCGGGTGCAGAGCGCGGCCATCACGCAGAACATCACGACGCTGCACAACCGCGTCAACGAGCTCGGCGTGGCCGAGCCGGTGATCCAGCAGCAGGGCGCCGACCGGGTCGTCGTCCAGCTGCCGGGCGTGCAGGACACGGCCAAGGCCAAGGACATCATCGGCCGCACGGCCACGCTCGAGCTGCGCATGGTCGACGACAGCAGCGAGGGCCGCGCCGCCGAGTCGGGCGCCGGGCCGGTGCCCTTCGGCAGCGAGAAGTACGTCGAGCGCAGCGGCGCGCCGATCATCGTCAAGCGCCAGGTCATCCTGACCGGCGAGAGCCTCACCGACGCGCAGCCCGGCTTCGACGGCCAGAGCCAGGAGCCGGCGGTGCACCTGACGGTCGACGCCAAGGGCGCACGCATCATGCGCGACATCTCGCGCGAGAACATCGGCAAGCGGATGGCGATCCTGTTGTTCGAGAAGGGCAAGGGCGAGGTCGTGACGGCGCCGGTGATCCGCGGCGAGCTCGGCAACCGCTTCCAGATCTCGGGCCGCATG
>JANXWR010000025.1 GCA_025351025.1 Burkholderiales bacterium
ACGGTGGTCGAGGGCATCCTGACCAACATCCCGCTGCATCGCGAGCTGATGGTCGACGCCAAGTTCGTCGAGGGCGGGACCAGCATCCACTACCTCGAAGGCTGGCTCGATCAGCACAAGCGCTGACGCGGCCATGCACTCGCTGACGGTGCGGGTCGCCGCCGCGTCGGTCGACGCAACGTCGGACCTGCTCGCCGATGCCTACGATGCGCTCGCGGTCTCGATCGAGGATGCCGACGCCGGCAGCGGCGCCGAGGAGCCTGTGTTCGACGAGCCCGGCGTCGGCGATGGGGGCCGCTGGCAGCGCGCCCGCCTGACCGCCTTGTTCAGCGACGAGTCCGCGGCGACGGCTGCGGCGGCCGGGCTCGCGGCGGACCCGGCGGGCGCCGGGGCGCAGATCGAATCGATCGCGCCGGTCGACGATCGCGACTGGGTTCGCCTGACCCAATCGCAATTCGGCCCGACCGAGATCGAGCCGGGCTTCTGGATCGTGCCGACCTGGTCGTCCGTGCCGGCCGAGGCGAGCCGCGTCATCCGTCTCGACCCCGGCATGGCCTTCGGCACCGGCACCCATCCGACGACCCGCATGTGCCTGCGCTGGATCGCGCGCCGCGCATCGCAGCGGCCGACGCCCTGGCCGCGCGTGCTCGACTACGGCTGCGGCTCGGGCGTGCTGGCGATCGCCGCCGCCCGCTTCGGCGCCGCCGCCGTCGATGCCGTCGACATCGACCCGGCCGCGATCAAGGCGACGCAGGCCAACGCGATCGCCAACGACGTGGCGCTGCGCGCCGGCACCGCCGACGGCATCGACGGCCGCTATGCGCTGATCGTCGCCAACATCCTGGCGACGCCGCTGAAGCTGCTCGCGCCGCTGCTCTGTTCGCGACTCGAGGCCAGCGGCGAGCTGGTGCTCTCGGGCATCCTCGGGGCGCAGGCCGACGCGCTGCGCGCGAGCTACGCGCCGTGGCTGAGCCTGCAGGTCACCGCCGAGCAAGAGGGCTGGATCCTGATGACCGGCGTTCTCGCGGCGTGACCGCGCATGGCATGATTTCACGATGAGCCTGGCGACACGCTGCACCTCGTGCGGAACGGCTTTTCGTGTCGTGCAGGACCAGCTCAAGGTGTCCGAGGGTTGGGTCCGCTGCGGCCGTTGCAACGCGGTGTTCAACGCCCTCGAGGGCCTGTTCGACCTGGGCCGCGACATGCCCACGGCGTGGGACGAGGCCACAACGCCGAACCCGGCGCCCGGCGCGCCGGCTCCCGTTCCGGAACCAGTCCGCACCGCGGCGGCCGAAGCGCCATCCTCGAAAGACCGCGGCGGCGACTCCGTGCCAACCTCCTGGCCGGGCATCGAAGACCTGGACCCGATCGATGCCCATCTGTTTCGCAATCGCCGCGCCGAAAGCGACAAGACACCCGCCGTGGTCGATGCCCGCGATCGGCTCGAGTTCTCCGACGCACGCTTCGATTCGGATCTGTTCGCCGAGAACGTGTCGCCGTCCGACGCGGAACTCATCGAATCGCCGATCAGCGGCGCCGGCGACCTGCCGCTCGAGCGCGCGCATCAGCAACCCGACTTCCTGCGCCGTGCCGAGCGACGCGCGCGCTGGCGCAGCGCACCGGTGCGATTCGCGCTCGGTGCCGCCTGCGCCTTGGGCCTGGTCGTCCTCCTGCTGCAGGCAGGCCACCACTTTCGCGACACCGTGGCGGCGCAGTGGCCGGCGACACGCCCGGCGCTCGCGGCTTGGTGCAAGGCGACCGACTGCGCAGTAGAGGCGCCGCGCCGCATCGACGACGTGCTGGTCGAGAACAGCGCCCTCACCCGCGCCATCGGCCTCGATGCCTACGTTCTTTCGGTGACGCTGAAGAGCCGCAGCAACCTCGTGCTGACCTTGCCCTCGATCGACCTCAGCCTCACCGACGGCAACGGCCGGCTGGTCGCGCGCCGCGCCCTGGCGCCGCGCGACTTCGGTGCCACCGGCGTGATCCAGCCCGGTGCCGAAACGGCTCTGCAACTGATGCTCAACGCCGGCAGCGCACGCGTCGCCGGCTACACCGTCGAAATCTTCTATCCCTGAACCTGGCGCCGCCTCGGCGCTTTTCCGGAGCTTGCATGACCACCTTGATCTGCGGATCGCTCGCGTTCGACAGCATCGCCACGTTTCCCGGCCGCTTCGCCGACCAGATCCTGCCCGAAAAGCTCCACATCCTGAACGTCTCGTTCCTGGTGCCCAGCCTGCGCCGCGAATTCGGCGGCTGCGCCGGCAACATTGCCTACAACCTGGCCGCGCTCGGTGCGCAGGCGATCGTCGTGGCGGCCGTCGGCAGCGACGGCGCCCAGTACGTCGAGCGCCTTCGCAGCTGGGGCCTGCCGACGCCCTGCGTACGCATCGTCGAGGGCGCCTTCACGGCACAGGCCTTCATCATGACCGACCTCGACAACAACCAGATCACCGCCTTCCACCCGGGCGCGATGCAGTCGGCGCATGAGATCGACGTGCCCGAACGCAGCGACCTGGCCCTGGCCATCGTCGCGCCCGACGGCCGCGAGGCAATGCTGCGCCACGCCGCGCAGCTCGCGGCGGCAGGCGTCCCCTTCATCTTCGACCCGGGCCAGGGCCTGCCCATGTTCGACGGCGCCGAGCTGCGCGGTTTCATCGAGCAGGCGACCTGGGTGGCGCTCAACGACTACGAGGCCGAGATGCTTTGCGAGCGGACTGGCCTGACGCTGCAGGCGCTCTCGCGCTCACACCTGCGCGGCGTCGTCGTCACGCTCGGCGCCGATGGCTGCGATTTGTGGCAAGACGGCGTGCGCACGCATGTCCCCGGCCTGGCGGCGACACAGGTCGTCGACCCTACCGGCTGCGGCGACGCCTTTCGCAGCGCCCTGCTCTACGGCCTGGAACGCGGCTGGCCGCTGGAGCGCTGCGCCAGACTCGGCAATCGCCTCGGGGCCTTGAAGATTGCCTGCCGCGGCGGCCAGAATCATGTGCTGGATCGCACGATCGCTGACGCCTGAACCGGTCGCGCCTCAAGTTCGCCCCGAATACTCCGAAGCCGCAGACCATGAACCTGCTCCAATCCGCCGCCGTCGTGATCGCCCTTGCCGTCGCCTCGCTGGCGACCTGGGCGGGTTGCCGCTGGTGGTACGGAAAGAAGCTCCAGGCCGCCGCGCACCGGCTGCACAAGAGCGATCAGAGTCGGCTCTTTTCCCAGCAGCAGACCCAGCAGGCGAAGAAGCAGATCGAGGCGCTCAAGAAAGAGCTGGCCGAGCACAAGAAGGCGCTGCAGGACACCGAGGCCAGTCGCAAGCGCACCCGCGAACTCGAGCAAGCGCTGTTGGTCGCCGAGCGCGCCGTCGAAGACAACTCCGGCATGATGCCGCTGGCGCCGACGCACGGCTTCGCTGACACGCAAATCATGCCTTAGCGCATTCGCGGCCCGAGGCTCCCGCCGGCGACCGCGACACCATCCGAAGAACCGACAAAAAACCCGGCCGGAGCCGGGTTTGATCGACGGGCGCAAAAGCGCCCGTCGTTCTCTCAGGGCTTGCTGCCCGTCGGAAACGGCCAAGCCGCTTGCGGGCTCAGGGCCGTCTTCGCCGGCGCCGCGGGTGCGGCCGGTGCCGCAGCGGGTGCGGCAGCGGCCTTCTTCGCAGGCGCCTTCTTGGCAGCTTTCTTTGCCGCCTTCTTGGCAGGCGCCTTTTTGGCAGCCTTCTTGGCAGGCGCCTTCTTCTTCGCGGCCTTCTTCGCGGCCTTCTTCGCAGGCGCCTTCTTGGCGGCCTTCTTGGCGGCCTTCTTGGCCGTCTTCTTGGCGGCCTTCTTGGCCGGGGCCTTCTTCGCTGCCATCTTCTTCATCGGGGCCTTCTTGGCCGCCTTCTTCGCCGGCGCCTTCTTGGCGGCCTTTTTCGCAGTTGCCATCACGTTTCTCCTTGATCAAGTTGACAT
>JANXWR010000043.1 GCA_025351025.1 Burkholderiales bacterium
GGTCGAGATCGGCGGCAAGCCGGTGCTCTGGCACATCCTCAAGAACTACTCGCACCACGGCATCAACGAGTTCGTGATCTGCCTCGGCTATCGCGGCTACCTGGTGAAGGAGTACTTCGCCAACTACTTCCTGCACATGTCGGACGTGACCTTCGACCTGGCCGAGAACCGCATGGAGGTCTGCCATCGCCACTGCGAGCCCTGGCGCGTGACGCTGGTCGACACCGGCGAGCAGACGCAGACCGGCGGGCGGCTGCGCCGCGTGCGCGACTACCTCGACGACGGCAGTTTCTGCTTTACCTACGGCGACGGCCTGTCGAACGTCGACGTCGGCGCCTCGATCGCGTTTCATCGCGAGCAAAAGCGCCTCGCTACCGTGACGGCCGTGCAACCGGCGGGCCGCTTCGGCGCGCTCGACATCGTCGACAAGCGGATCACCCGCTTCGAGGAAAAACCGCAGGGCGACGGCAGCTGGATCAACGGCGGCTTCTTCGTGCTCGAGCCCGAGGTGCTGAAGCACATCGAGGACGACGCCACCGTCTGGGAGCGCGGGCCGATGGAGCAGCTGGCCAAGGACGGCCAGCTCTCGGCCTTCACGCACCGCGGCTTCTGGCAGCCGATGGACACGCTGCGCGACAAGATGCGGCTAGAGGAGCTCTGGCAAGCCGGCGCCGCGCCGTGGAAGGTCTGGTCATGAAGCGCGACGCACCTTTCTACGCGCTGACCCTGCAAGGTCCGTTCGACGACCTGTTCGGCGGCGCCTGGCTCGGCCGGCGCGTGCTCGTCACCGGCCACACCGGGTTCAAGGGCTCGTGGCTGGCGCTCTGGCTGCAGGCGCTGGGTGCCGACGTCTGCGGGCTGGCACTGCCGCCCGAAGCAGGCCAGAACCACCTGCGCCTGCTCGGCCTGGCCATGGACGAGGCGCTCGTCGACCTGCGCAACGCCGCGGCGGTGCGCGCCGCGCTCGATTGCTATCGGCCGGAGGTCGTTTTTCACCTCGCCGCCCAGCCGCTGGTGCGGCGCAGCTATCGCGAGCCGGCCGCCACCTTCGACGTCAACGTCCTGGGCCTGGTCCATCTGCTCGAGGCGGTGCGCGAGACGCCGAGCGTGAAGGTCGTCGTCAACGCGACCAGCGACAAGTGCTATCTCAATCGCGAGAAGGCAGAGGGCTACCGCGAAGACGATGCGCTGGGCGGCCACGATCCCTACAGCGCCTCCAAGGCCTGCGCCGAGATCGTCTCGGCCAGCTACCGCAGCAGCTTTCTCGCCGGCGACGACGGGCGTGGCCACGCGGTGGCTCTGGCCACGGCGCGCGCCGGCAACGTCATCGGCGGCGGCGACTGGAGCGAGGACCGGCTCCTTCCCGACCTGGTCCGCTCGGCGACGAGCGGCCAGACGACGGCGATCCGTTCGCCGCTGTCGACGCGGCCGTGGCAGCACGTGCTGGAGCCGCTCGCCGGCTATCTGATGCTGGGCGAACGGCTGTTGGCCGATCCGCGCAGCGCGGCCGAGGCCTGGAACTTCGGTCCCGACGCCTCGGGCCAGCTCAGCGTCGCCCAGGTCATCGTCGCCTTCGCGCGGCGCTGGCCGGCGGTGCGCTGCGCGGTCGACCGCACGGCGCAGCCGCACGAAGCCGGGCGGCTCCATCTCGATGCCGGCAAGGCGAAGGAGCGCCTCGGCTGGCACCCGGTGTGGGATGCAGAGCGGGCGATCGAGCGCACGGCGTCCTGGTATCGGCGCCAGCATGAAGAGGGCGGCTTGCAAAGCCGCGACGACCTGGCCCGCTTTGTCGCCGACGCACGTCACGCCGGCCTCGGCTGGGCGCCGGCACGCATCGCCGAAGCCGCATGAAGTTCGCGGCGACGCCGATCGCGGGGCTGTGGGAGCTCGAGACCACGCCGCGCGCCGACGAGCGTGGCAGCCTGACCCGGGTCTTCTGCGCCCAGGCCTTCGAACGCGTCGCGCCGGGCCTTCGCTTCGTCCAGGTCAATCACTCGATCACGCGAAAGCGCGGCACGGTCCGCGGCATGCATTTCCAGCGCGCGCCGTCGGCGGAGTGGAAGCTGATTCGCTGCCTGCGCGGCCGCGTCTTCGACGTCGCCGCCGACCTGCGCGAGGGCTCGGCCAGCTTCGGTCACTGGCATGCGGTCGAGCTTTCCGAAGACAACCCCCTTCAGATCCTGATCCCGCCCGGCTGTGCGCACGGCTTCCAGGCGCTCGCCGACGGCTGCGAGCTGCTCTACCAGCACAGCGAGGCCTACGCGCCGGAGCGCGAAGACGGCGCGCGCCACGACGACCCGCGTCTGGCGATCGCCTGGCCCGAGCCGGTCGGCGCCCTGTCGCCGCGCGACCGCGGCTTTCGCCTCATCGACGCCGGCTTCGAGGCGGTGCGCGCATGAAGTGCCGCCATTGCGCGACAGCGCTCGACGAGACCCGCGACGTCTTCATCGACCTCGGCGCGGCGCCGCCGTCGAACGCCTTCCTGCGCGCCGAAGACCTCGACCGCGCCGAAGCGTACTTTCCGCTCAAGGTCTTGACCTGCCCCGAGTGCCGGCTGGTCCAGGTCGACGAGCTGCAGCGCCACGATGCGCTGTTCTCGAACGACTACGTCTACTTCTCGTCGTACTCCAGCTCGTGGCTGGCGCATGCGAGTCACTACGTCGAGCAGGTCACCGAGCGGCTGGCGCTGAGCTGCGACTCGCTGGTCGTGGAAGTCGCTTCCAACGACGGCTACCTGCTGCAGTACGTCGCCGCGCGTGGCATTCCCTGCGTCGGCATCGAGCCGACCTTGGGCACGGCCGAAGCGGCGCGGGCCAAGGGCATCGAGACGATCGGCGAGTTCTTCGGCACCGGCTTCGCGCGGCGCTTCGCCGCCGCGCGCAAGAAGGCCGATCTCGTGCTCGGCAACAACGTGCTGGCGCACGTGCCCGACATCAACGACTTCGTCGGCGGCCTTCGCGAGGCGCTGGCGCCCGGCGGCACGGTGACCGTCGAGTTTCCGCACCTGCTGCAGATGGTGCGGCACGGCCAGTTCGACACCATCTACCACGAGCACTTCTCGTATCTTTCGCTGCACGCCGTGCAACGCATCTTCGCCACGCAGGGCCTCGCCGTCTGGGACGTCGAAGCCTTGCCGACGCAAGGCGGCTCGCTGCGCGTCTGGGCCCAGCACCAGGCCAACCGGCCGCCGGTTGAGGCGCGCGTCGCGGCGCTGCTGCGCGAGGAAGACGCCGCCGGCATGGGCGGCGCCGACTTCTATCGCGGCCTGCAGGCACGCGCCGACACGATCAAGAACGACCTGCTCGCCTTCCTGATCGAGCAGAAGCGCGCCGGCAAGACAGTGGTGGGTTACGGCGCCGCGGCCAAGGGCAACACCTTGCTCAACTACGCCGGTGTGCGCCCCGATCTGCTGCCTTTCGTCGTCGATGCGTCGCCGTACAAGCAGGGACGCTTCCTGCCCGGCTCGCGCATCCCGGTGCTCGCACCCGAGGCGCTGCAGCAGCATTGCCCGGACTTCGTGCTGATCCTGCCGTGGAACTTGCGCGACGAGATTGCCGCCGACCAAGCGGCGGTGCGGGGGTGGGGAGGGCGGTTCGTGACGGCGGTGCCGGAGCTCAGGGTCTTCTAGGCAGCAATGCCCAGTATGCGGGATGCGCGTCAGCGGTCTTCCGCATAGGTGTACGAGGGGTCGACCGCGTCGGCTTTCAAAAGTACCATGAAGCTGCCACCACGGCTGCTCGGTGAGAATTGGATGACCATCAGCTCTTTCGACACACTGAGCTTCACTGTGCGAGAGGTCCAAACAGACGAGGATCTGGAGAGAGCCTGCGAATTGCGCGCCAGTGGCTATGGGCGCCACGCGCCCCAGCTGCGGCAGGTCATGGAGCAACCCGACGCGATCGACCGCTCGGCTTCGACGACGCTGCTCCTATGCGAAGACAAGTTGTCCGGCGAGCCCATCGGAACGATGCGCGTGGTCGTCAGCACGCAGGGCGACACGCCCGAGATCGAAGACTTCCTCGAGCTACCCGACTGGATGGCAGGCAGCAGGCGCGGAGAAATGACGCGCCTCGTCGTGGCCCCCGGCGCGGATCCGCTGGTGAAGCCGGCGCTCTGGAAGGCGGGCTACCGGATCTGCCTGCAGGACAGCGTCGAGTGGCTACTCATCGGAGCGCGCAAGCCGGCGCTCATCAAGCAGTACGAATACCTTGGGGCGAAGGACATGTACCCGGATCAGCGGCTCGTGCCGCTTGGGCACGGCTGGACCCTGCCTCATCGGATTTTCGTATTCAACGTGCTGACGGCGGCCCAGGACTGGTACGAGGCGCGGCACCGGCTCCTGCGTTTCATGGTCGAAACGGAGCATCCGGACATCGTCATTCCATCAGTGCAGCGCACCGGTCTGACCGGGCCACGGCTGAGCCTCGTGGCCACCGCTTAGATCGTCGTTCTCGTCGGCCAAGAGGGGAATGCCCGGCCCGAGATGGGCGGCAAGGACTCTGACCAGTGCTTCCTCGGTGAACGGTTTGCTCAGAAATCCGTCCATGCCGGCAGCCTCGCATGAAACAACATCTTCCCGGCTGGAATTCGCTGTCAGGGCCACGATCGGTACACGAGAGATCCGCGCGGCCGCCTCTTTCGCTCTGATTTCCCGGGTGGCGGCCAGACCATCGAGATCCGGCATGCGCAGATCCATCAGAACTGCGTGAGGTCGCTGCGGTCCCAGTGCTCGCGCTACCGCTTCGCCGCCGCTGCTCACCCGGCAGACCTCGATCCCCAGGTGCTGCAGAGCGGCCTCTGCGATAAGCGCGTTCACATCGTTGTCCTCGGCCAAGAGCACGCGATAGCCCGCGAACCTGTGCGGCGCTGTTGCCGAATTGGCAGCTTGCACTCGTGCGTCCTCGTCCACGACCGGAGCGTCGGCCGCCGGCAGCGAGACCATGAATTCGAATTTCGATCCAACGCCGACGATGCTTTCGACCGTCACCTTTCCTCCCATGGCCTGCGCCAGCTCGCGCGAAATGGCCAGTCCCAGTCCCGTGCCGACATCAGGCTGCCTCGCGACTGAAGCCGTTTGAGCGAATGCCTGGAAGATTCTGACTTGATCTTCCGCGGAGATTCCAGGGCCCGTGTCCGTGACGACAAGCCGGGTTTGGCCCTCTGCGCCGCGCGAGACAGCAAGCTTGATCCAGCCCTGCTTGGTGAATTTCACGGCGTTACCCAAGAGGTTGTGCAGCACTTGTCGGACCCGCGCCGCGTCGCCCATGACCCAGCAGCTCGCCGGAAGCTGGGCTTCCAGCGTGAAGGAGACTGCGGTTGCAGCCGTCCGTTCGCGATAGAGGTCGGCGAGCTGACGAAGCTCGACAACAAGATCGAAAGGTGCAGGATGCAACTCGAGCCTGCCGCTCTCGATGCGCGCGACGTCGAGTAGCGCACCGATGAGAGCGAGCAGGTGCTCGCCCTGGGACTGCACGATGCCGAGCCGCGACAGCGATACCGGATCCTGACGGTCGCGCTTCATCATGGCCGTGATACCGAGGATGCCATGCAGGGGCGTGCGCAGCTCGTGACTCATGGTGCCCAGAAACATCGACTTGACCGCGCCTTCGCGTCGCAACTGTTCGGTCGTCCGCTCGAGCCGCTCGGCTGTCTGGGATTGCATCTGCAGTGCGTGCGAGAGCTGCTCTTGGGAAAGGAACTCGCGAGCCAGCCGCTTTTCTGCCGAAAAGGCCGAAACCCAGAGGTGGATGATGAGCAGGCCCAAGCCGACAGATGCGAAGAGGCCGAAGCCGTCGAATCGAAGCAGGAGGCCTGCCACGGTCAGCGCGACGATCGGCGTCGCGAAAAGTGCCGTGGCTCGCAACTGAGCCTGGAGGCCGAGGGTGGCAACCGTGGCGACGACCGCGAGACATGCGACCAGCGCCGAAGCCACGTCAGCGGGCACCCGCATGACGGCCAGCCCGGCACAGCCCCAGATCGTGCCATCCAGCGCGATGACGGAGTAGAGCACCCAAGGCCTTTGCAGAACGATCTCACGGACTCGATGCTGCTTGTAGCCGACGGCCACCACGATGCGCGGCGCGGCGCTGGCTGCCTTGACTATGAACCACACATGAGCAAGCTCGACGCCGATGGTCGCGCCGAAAAAGCCGGCGATGACGCCCGCGAAGGTGGTGGCCAGCACAGAGGCGATGGCCGCGTGACCCATGATCTGGTCGAGCTGCTTGGTCAGAAGGCGCGACTTCGCGCTCGCATCCAAAGTGCTCGGCAGTTGCATTGCGGTGGCGCGTGCTTCCACTTTCCCGCCCTGATCTTTTTTTTACTGACCGCATCTTCCAAGGGGGCTCCGAATCTACAGGCGGCAAGCCGGACTCGGGCTGCAAACTCAGGGCGGATTGGGCTGAATTACCGCTTACTTCGCCGGCGCCTGAAACGCTCGAGACGAGCCCGTGACTAACCACACATGTCAGTTGCTGGAATCGGAAGGGGATCCGTTGCCTGCGACTAGTTCGCACTGCGCGACTGCTAGGCTGAGGCGCTCCACGTCGGCGCAGCCTCGGTGATCAGTCGGAGAATTTCAGGGGGCAGGTGTCCCGCGCCGGTCAGTTGACGAATCTCCAGAATGTCGTCCGCCCCGAAACCAGACGGAGCGCGGAGGGCCATTGAATCGCCTCGTCGAGCGAGCTCACGTCGACGAGGTAAAAGCCGCCTACCAATTCCTTCGACTCGGCAAAGGGCCCGTCCACCACATGCTACGAAGTGGGGATCTGTGGCCCGGACGGACTTCTCGTTCGGATGGGCTGGCCGTCTCGGCTCATCCAGCAGCCAGGCAGGCGCGAGCTCCAGCGAGAGCACATCTTCCTTTCTCGGGCGCACGAGCGGGTACCGACGAAAACGCATTCGCGCGGGACCCACGAGCGAGACGCCGAACACTGTTTCGAATCGGGCACGTCGCGGTGCCAGCCAAGGGGCACGCCGGGCTGATATTCGGCCACCAGCGCCTCCGGCGGCAGCCCGATCCACGCCGCCGCCCGACTGCGCAAGGCCTGCAGCGCGTCCGGCAAAGGCGGCGCGCTCAAGAGGCGATTTACTTCGTAGTCGTAGTCGGTGCCGAAGTGCGCGACCCTCCGCTTCGCGGTGTAGCCTTGTAGCGGGCGGCGTCGAGCGGCAGCGTCGACACGAAGTCGAGCAACTCGGCTTCTTCCTCGGCATCGAGAAAATCGGGACGATATTCCCACCCCTCCGGCAGGCGCGCCCCACCGCTCGGGTCGGAGTCGACGGAGAACAGGGCAAGCTGGTCGCGAGGGTCAGGCACCGAACCATTTCGCGGCGACGCGGCCGCGGCTCCGGGCCGCGAGGCGCGCGTCTTCTAGGGTCACTACCGAGGACGGCCTCCGGTACGATCGGTCGAAGCCCCGAGGGGCCGACGCACCCCATGCCGAGCTCGCCCGATCTCACCGAATTGCGCAGCGCGTTCCCGCACCTGGAATCGCGCGTCTACCTCGACACCGCCGCCGCGGGC
>JANXWR010000410.1 GCA_025351025.1 Burkholderiales bacterium
CTTCGAATCGGGCCAGCCGATGGTCGAGGTGCAGGTCGGTACCTGGGCCGAGCTTGGTGCTGCGGCGCGGGCGATCCGCACCGAGGTGTTCATCGCCGAGCAGAAGATCCCGGCCGACATGGAATGGGACGACGCCGACGACGGCGCCGTCCACGCCGTCGCCTTCAATCGCCTCGGCCACGCCCTGGCGACCGGCCGCATGCTCGAGCACGTGCCAGGCGTCGCCAAGATCGGCCGCATGGCGGTGCTCGCCAGCTCGCGGCACGGTGGCGTCGGCCGAGCCGTGCTCGACGCCTTGCTCGACGCGGCGCGGGCCCGCGGCGAGCGCGAGGCGGTGCTCCATGCCCAGCTCATCGCGGCGCGCTTCTACGAGCGCGCCGGATTCGTGCGGCGCGGGCCGGAGTTCGACGAAGCGGGCATCGCCCACGTCGAGATGCTGCGCGCGATCTGAGCGCGCGAGCGTAGCGAGTCAGGGTGAGGCGTCGGTGTCGAAGGCCTCGACGTGGCGTGTGCCGTCGATGAACGGCGCGAGATCCTTCGCATGGGCCTCGATCAGCGCTTCGAAGGCCGCGTCGATGCCGAGCGACTCGGCGGAAGTCGAGTAGGTTTCCATCCAGGTCTGATGTCCGTCTTCGCCGCGAATCAGCAGGCGCGCACGCAGCTCGGGCCGGAACGAGCGCAGCGCTTTCTGCATCGCCTCGACCGCGCCGCGAGCCCCTGCGACATCGGCGTCGCGAACCCGGTAGTAGATGAACAGCTCGCGCATTCGTTCGGGCGCGCGGTGCGGCTGACTCAGGCCGCGGCTTCGGCGTCCAGCGCCAACGGGTAGGGCAGCTCGGCGCGACGCAGCACCGCTCCGTCGACACTTCCCAGGCGCAGCTCGCCATCGCCCAGCACAGCGAGGCGCAGCTCGATCAATGCACTGCTGCCGGGCCCGTCGGGTGACGGTGCTGCATTGGCCACGGTGCCGGCCGGTTCGCCGGCGGCGCCGGCCACGAACACGTCCTGGCCGGGACTTGCCAGCGCGTCGCTTTCGAAGAGGAAGGTGCGCCGCTTGGTCGTGCCGCGGTACTGACTGCGCGCTACCACCTCCTGACCCGGGTAGCACCCTTTCTGGAAATCAACGCCGCCGACCAGCTCGAAGTTCACCATCTGCGGCACGAAGCGATCTACCGTGGCGGCCTCGATGGTGACGACGCCGCTCTGGACCTCGAGCCAGCGCCAGACGGCGGGCGTCAGCGTGCCGGTCGAAGCCAGCGCGATGCCGGCGCCAACGGGCGCGGCGACGAGGACGCGGTGCACGCCGGCGCCGTCGGGCAGGCGGATCAGCGTTGCGCCGTCGCGATCGCGACGTAGCCAGGTCGCCGCTTCTGCGGTCGGCGATTCCGCGTCAGCACCGGCCGTACCCCACAGCGCGACTTCGTCGCTCGCATCGCTGAGCTTGCATTGCGCGCGCAGCACGAACATTGACAGGCGCTTCAGGGTTGGCGCGAGCAGGCCGCGCGAGCAGGCGAGCAGGAACTCGTCGTCGGCCGGTCGCCAGACGACGAAGCTGGCCTGCAGCCGGCCCTTGGCCGAGCAGAAACCGGCCAGCCGCGCGCTCGTTGGGCCGAGCGAAAGGACGTCGTTGGTGAGCTGCCCTTGCAGGAAGGTTGCGGCGTCGGCGCCGCGGGCGCGAATCACGCCCCAGTCGTCGATCCGGCACACGCCGTGAAAAGGATGGGGCGATTGCATGCGCCATTATCATCAGCCGCCATGACAGACGTGGCAAAGGGGTGGTGCGCTCGCGAGGTCGTCGCGAGGCGATGAGGGCCTTGCGGATCGGCTTCGCGCTGCTGTTGGTCGCGGCAGCGGCGCTGGCCTCAGCGGCGTGGTGGTGGCTGCATCAGCCGCTGTCGTTGGCTGCCGACCCGGTCGAGCTCTCGATCGAGCTCGGCAGCACGCCGCGCGAGATCGCCGACGCCTGGGTTCGCGCCGGGGTCCGGACCCGACCCGTCCTCCTCTACGAGTGGTTCCGCTGGTCGGGGCAGGCGCGCCGCATCCGCGCCGGGAGCTACGAAGTACCCACCGGAACGACGCCGATTCGCCTGCTCGAAAAGATGGTGCGCGGCGACGAGACGCTGGCAGTCGTGCGTTTCACAGAAGGCTGGACCTTTCGTCAGATTCGTGCCGAGCTGGCCCATGCCGAGGCGATGAAGGCGACGACCGCGGCGATGAGCGATGCCGAGGTCATGCAAGCGCTCGGTGTGCCAGGCCTGTCGCCCGAGGGCCGTTTTCATCCCGACACTTACGCTTACAGCAAGGGCTCGGCCGACCTGGCGCTGCTGAAGCGCGCCTATCGCGCCATGCAGCAGCGACTGGCCGAAGCGTGGCAGGAGCGGGCCGCCGACAACCCTTTGAAGAGCGCCGACGACGCGCTCACGCTCGCCTCGATCGTCGAGAAGGAAACCGGCGTCGGTGCCGATCGCGGACTGGTGGCGGGTGTCTTCGTCAACCGCTTGCGCATCGGCATGCCGCTGCAGACCGACCCGACGGTCATCTTCGGCCTGGGCACGGCCTTCGACGGCAACCTGCGCAAGCGCGACCTGCTCGCCGACACACCCTACAACACCTATGTCCACGCCGGCCTGCCGCCGACGCCGATCTCGATTCCGGGCAAGGCCGCGCTGATGGCCGCGGTGCGACCCGAGCCGACCCGGGCGCTCTACTTCGTGGCGCGCGGCGACGGCAGCAGCGAATTCAGCGAAACGCTGGCCGAGCACAATCGCGCGGTCAATCGCTTCCAGAGAAAGCCCGCCACGCCGTGACCGGTCGATTCATCACTTTCGAAGGCATCGACGGCGCCGGCAAGTCGACGCACATCGAGCCGACCGCAAGCGCCCTGCGTGCCGCTGGTCGAACCGTGGTGTGCACGCGCGAGCCGGGCGGCACCGAGCTCGCCGAGCGACTGCGCGACATGGTGCTGCACGCGGCCATGGACGGCGTCAGCGAGACCCTGCTCGTGTTCGCGGCGCGGCGCGACCACATCGGCCGCGTCATCGCGCCGGCGTTGGCGCGCGGCGAGATCGTGCTGTGCGACCGCTTCACCGATGCCACCTTCGCCTACCAGGGCTACGGCCGGGGCCAGGATCTCGCCCTGCTCGAGCGGCTCGAGGACGAGGTCCAGCAAGGCCTGCAGCCCGACCTCACGCTATGGTTCGATCTCGACCCGCGGGTCGCCGCCGAGCGTCGCGCCCAGGCGCGCGCCGCCGACCGCTTCGAGGCCGAGGACACCGCCTTCTTCGAGCGCGTGCGCCGCGGCTATGTGGCACGCATGGCCGCGGCACCGGCGCGCTTCGTGCGCATCGACGCGTCGCGAGACCGCGAGGAAGTCGCGCGCCGGGTTACCGAGACAATGCGCGAGCGCCTCCTCGATGGCTGAGGCTACGCTGCTGCCTTCGCTGCCCTGGCTCGCCGCGCCGCTGCGCCGCGCGCTCGAGACGCAAACCGCGCACGCGCTGCTGGTGCATGGCCCGGGCGGCGTCGGCCAGTTCGAGCTGGCGTTGCTGCTGGCGCAAGGCTGGCTTTGCGAATCGGCGACAGTGCCGCTCGGCGATCGGCCTTGCGGCGTCTGCGCAAGCTGCCGGCTGGTGCTGGCGCGCTCGCATCCCGACATGCTCGTGCTCGTGCCCGAGGCCCTGCGCGAAGCGCTCGGCTGGACTGGCGGTGATGCCGAAGACGGCGGCGAGGAGAAGGCCGCCGGCAAGAAGAAGCCGAGCAAGGAGATCCGCGTCGAGGAGATTCGTGCCGTGATCGCGCTGGCGCTGACGACCTCGGCGCGCGGGCGTGGCAAGGCCATCGTCATTCATCCGGTCGAGCGCATGAACGACGTCGCGTCGAACGCTTTCCTGAAGACGCTGGAAGAGCCGGCCGGCGACGCTCGCTTCCTGCTCTGCAGCGCGGCGCCCGATGCGCTGGCGCCGACGATTCGCAGCCGCTGCCAGGCGATCGCTCTCGGCCTGCCGCCGACGCAGGTCGCGAGCGACTGGCTGCGCGCCCAAGGCGTCGATGCGCCTGAAATCTTGCTCGCCGGCTGTGGCGGCCAGGCGCAGGACGCCCTGGCCCTGGCGCAGCTCGGCGTCGACGCCGCGGCGTGGCACGCCTTGCCTCGCCGCGTCGCCGCTGCCGACGTGGCGGCGCTGCGCGGCTGGCCGTTGGCCGTCGTCGTCGATGCCTTGCAGAAGCTTTGCCACGACGCGGCCTGCATCGCCGCGGGTGCCGAGCCGCGCTACTTTCCGGCAGCGAGCCTGCCTGCCGGTGCCGACCCGGCCGCGCTGGTGCGCTGGGCCAACGAGCTGCGCCGGTTCGCGCGCGACGCCGACCATCCATGGAATGCCGACCTCAGCGTCGAAAGCCTGGTCGAACAAGGGCGGGAAGCGTTGCAAACGCCTCGCTCGGCGCGGCGCGAGGCCAGGGCCGACTCGATACACTCTTGGCGATGAGCGAACCTGCTGCCCGCGCTGCGACACCGGCCGCCAGTGCCCCGTCGCCGAACGCCGGGCGGCCGAGCGTCATCCAGCTCGTGTTTCGCGAGAAGGGCGCGCTGTATGCCGCCTACATGCCGATGTTCTCGGAAGGCGGCATCTTCGTGCCGACGACGCGCGACTACAAGCTCGGCGAAGACATCTACCTGCTCTTGTCGCTGCCCGACGATCCGCAGCGCTACCCGGTCGCGGGCAAGGTCGGCTGGATCACGCCGGCCAACGCCTCGGGCGGCCGCACTCAGGGCGTCGGCGTGCGCTTCCCGTCCGACGACAAGAGCCGGGCGCTGCGCGCGCGCATCGAAGAGACGCTGGGCACCTCGCTGTCGTCGTCCAAGCCCACCCAGACGATCTGAGCGACCGAGCGGTCGGTCCGGTTCGGACCGCGTCGCTGCCGCACCTGCCCATGTATGTCGATTCGCACTGCCACCTGAGCTTTCCAGAGCTCGCCAGCAGGATGCCGGAGATCCGCGCCGCCATGGCCGCGGCATCGGTCGACAGGGCACTCTGCATCTGCACGACGCTCGAGGAGTTCAAAAGCGTCCACGCCCTGGCGCTGTCTTTCGACAACTTCTGGTGCAGCGCCGGTGTGCATCCCGACAACGAGGACGTTCGCGAGCCGAGCGTGGAAGATCTGCTGGCGCTGGCCGCCATGCCGAAGGTCGTCGCGATCGGCGAGACCGGCCTCGATTACTACCGGCTGGGCGAGCGCAGCATCGCCGACATGGCCTGGCAGCGCGAGCGCTACCGCGTCCATATCCGGGCCGCGCGGGTGAGCGCCCTGCCGCTTGTCATCCACACCCGAAGTGCCTCGAGCGACACCCTCGCCGTGCTGCGTGAGGAGGGCGGCGGTCAGGCCCGCGGCGTCTTCCATTGCTTCACCGAGACCGCCGAGGTCGCCCGCGCCGCGCTCGACCTCGGCTTCTACATTTCCTTTTCGGGCATCCTCACGTTCAAGACCGCCGCCGATTTGAGAGCGGTGGCGTCCTTCGTTCCGCTCGACCGCTGCCTGATCGAGACCGACAGCCCCTACCTCGCGCCGGTGCCCTTCCGGGGCAAGATCAACTCACCGGCCTACGTGCCGTGGGTGGCGCGGCAGCTCGCCGAGGTGAAGGGCCTGGACGCCGAGACGGTGGCAGCGTCGACGAGCCGGAACTTCGAGCTGCTGTTCGACCGAACCGTCGGCGAAGACCGCCCGCAATCCTCATAAAGTACTTCAAGATGCCGTTCCAAGCATCCTGCTTGCTTAGTGACAAAGTACTTTAGTATTTCGCAATAAATCACTGTCATGAAACGAATATATTCGATCTCGTTTCAATGATTCGACACGCCGTACTGACGCCTTTGTCGGAATCTCGCTGACGCGACAAATCTCCAGCCGCTGGCTATGTCGCTGTGCAGCGACTCCGTACATTGGCCCTCGACGACCACGCCCGAGGGAGATTTCATGGAACGCAGCACCGCCGCGAATAACCCGTTCGTTCTGATGATCGACCCGGAGACGGTCTTCGCCGCGATCGAGCGCTCGGAGCGTCTGGCCCGGCTGCAAAGCACGATCTGCCGGCCGCTCGACAAGCCGCGGCCCGAAAAGCCGGTCGAAGGCCTAAAGGCATTCGACGCGGAAATCGAGTCGATCGAGGTCGTCGATTCGACGTTCGGCGAATAGGGGTCGGTCAGCCCGGGCGGTGCGAGCCGCGCCTCAAATCAGCTCGGCGTTGATCGCCGCCAGCGCGGCCGAGCCGGGGCAGAGATCCTGGTCGCCGAGCCGGTTCAGCGCCGTGTCCACTGTGTTCAGGTGGCCGTGCAGATCTTCGGCGCCGGCGCGCACGTAGAGCAGGCCGGTCAGCACTTCGCCGCGCGCTTCGTAGGTGGCAATATGCGTCATTGCCGCGAGGCGGTCGCCCGGGTCGTAGCCTTCGGCGAGCTTTCTCAGGCGCAGCACGCTGCCGTCGTGCTGGGTCACCTCGATCACCTCGCCGGGCGCATACATTGCCGTGATCGCGTCGCGATGCGGCATGAAGTCGAGCCGGTTCACCGCCTCGTTGTGGGCCCGAACGTAGTCGTAGCTCTTGGTGCTGCCGGCGTGGTTGTTGAAGGCCACACAGGGGCTGATGACGTCGATCAGCGCCGCGCCGCGATGGCTGAGCGCCCCCTTGATCAGCGGCACGAGTTGCTCCTTGTCGCCCGAAAAGCTGCGCGCGACGTAGCTCGCGCCGAGTTGCAACGCCATGGCGACGAGGTCGATCGCGGTGTCGGTGTTGACGACGCCTTTCTTGCTCTTGCTGCCCTGGTCGGCGGTGGCCGAGAACTGGCCCTTGGTGAGGCCGTAGACGCCGTTGTTCTCGACGATATAGGTCATGTTCACGCCGCGCCGCATCGCATGCGCGAACTGGCCGAGGCCGATCGACGCCGAGTCGCCGTCGCCGCTGACGCCGAGGTAGAGCAGCTCGCGGTTGGCCAGGTTGGCGCCTGTCAGCACCGAGGGCATGCGGCCGTGCACGGTGTTGAAGCCGTGCGAAGCGCCCAGAAAATAGTCGGGCGTCTTCGACGAGCAGCCGATGCCGGAGAGCTTGGCGACGCGGTGTGGCTCGATCTCGAGCTCCCAGCAGGCCTGCACCAGCGCCGCCGAGATCGAGTCGTGGCCGCAGCCGGCACAAAGCGTCGAGATCTTCCCCTCGTAGTCGCGCCGGGTGAAGCCGAGCTTGTTCGCCGGCAGGGTGGGGTGGTGCAGCTTGGGCTTGACGAGATAGGTCATGTGGTCCCCCCGGCCACGCTTCGCGTGGCCGATCCCCCGAGGGGGTAGAGCCCGGCTTGGGGCGGCCCGGCGCTCGGGCTCATGCCGCGGCCTTGCCTTTCTTCTTGCGGATCGGTTCGACGTTGTCGGCGCGCACGTGCTTGGCGATCTCTTCGATGATGAAGCGCGCCGTGATCGGCGTGCCGTCGTAGTGCAGGATCGGCTCGAGCTGCGCCGGATTGATCTCCTGCTCGTTGACCAGCAGCATGCGCAACTGAGCGTCGCGGTTCTGCTCGATGACGAAGATCTTCTCGTGCTGGGCGATGAAGCGATCGACGGCGGCGCTGAACGGGAAGGCGCGCACGCGCAACGCGTCGACGTGCACGCCTTTGGCCTGCAGGGTGTCGAAGGCCTCGCTCATCGCCGGGCTCGTCGAGCCGTAGTAGATGCAGCCGAAGCGGGTCTCCCGCGCCGCCTTGCGCAAGACGGGCTGGGGAACGAGCTCTTTCGCGGTCGCGAACTTCTTCAGCAGCCGCGTCACGTTGTACATGTAGTCCGGGCCGGCCTCCGAATAGCGCGCGTAGGCGTCGCGGGTCGTGCCCCGGGTGAAGTACGAGCCCTTGCTCGGATGCGTGCCGGGCAGGGTGCGAAACGGGATGCCGTCGCCATCGACATCGAGGTAGCGGCCGAAATCCTTGCCCGACTCGAGATCTTCGGCGCTCATCACCTTGCCGCGGTCCATCGTTCGCCCGTCGTCCCAGTCGAGCGGCTCGCAGAGGCGGTGGTTCATGCCGATGTCGAGGTCGGTCATGACGAATATCGGCGTCTGCAGCCGGTCGGCGAGGTCGAGCGACGCGGCGGCGAAGTCGAAGCATTCGCGCGGGTCCTCGGGGAAGAGGAGGACGTGCTTGGTGTCGCCGTGCGAGGCGTAGGCGCAGGCGATGACGTCGGCCTGCTGCGTGCGCGTCGGCATGCCGGTCGACGGGCCGCCGCGCTGCACGTTGATAATCGTCACCGGGATCTCGGCGAAGTAGGCGAGGCCGATGAACTCGGTCATCAGCGAGACGCCGGGTCCCGACGTGGTCGTGAAGGCGCGGGCGCCGTTCCAGCCGGCGCCGACGACGATGCCGATCGAGGCGATCTCGTCTTCGGCCTGGACGATCGCGAACTTGTTCTTGCCGGTGGCCTTGTCGACACGCAGCTTGCTGCAGTACTTCTGGAACGCCTCGGCGAGCGACGAGCTTGGCGTGATCGGATACCAGGCGCAGACGGTGGCGCCGCCGTAGACGCAGCCGAGCGCGGCGGCGGCGTTGCCTTCGATGAAGATGCGCTTGCCGACGGCGTTGCGGCGCTCGATGTGCAGACCGAGCGCGTCGTCGAAGTATTCGCGGCCGTGGTGCAGGCCCATCATGAAGGCGTCGAGGTTGGGCTGCAGCAGCTTGGCCTTGCCCTTGTATTGCTCGCCGAGCAGCGTCGCGATCACTTCGGGCTCGACCCCGAGCATCGCCGCCAGCACGCCGACGTAGACGATGTTCTTCAGCAACTGGCGCTCGCGCGGGTCGGTGTAGCGGGTGGCGCAGAGGTCGGTGAGCGGTACGCCCAGCACATGGATGTCGGTGCGGAACTTCGAGGCCGGCATCGGCTTGGAGCTGTCGTAGAGCAGGTAGCCGCCCGGCTCGATCTCGGCCAGGTCCTTGTCCCAGGTCTGCGGATTCATCGCTACCATCAGGTCGACGCCGCCCCGCCGCGCTAGGTAGCCTTTTTCGCTGACGCGCACTTCGTACCAGGTGGGCAGGCCCTGGATGTTCGACGGGAAGATGTTGCGCGGGCTCACCGGCACGCCCATGCGCAACAAGCTCCTCGCGAACAGCTCGTTCGCCGATGCGGACCCGGAGCCGTTGACGTTGGCGAACTTGATGACGAAATCGTTGACGGCCTCGATCCGCGGCGCCGTGCCGGCCTGAACGTTCGACGTCATGTCAGTGTCACCACCTTCTTCGTTGCAGTGCTGCTGCGGCAGGCGTGCCCGGCGCGAGGTTGCTTGATCATGAACTTCTGCATGTCCCAGGCACCGGTCGGGCAACGCTCGGCACAGAGGCCGCAATGCAGGCAGACGTCTTCGTCCTTCACCATCACGCGGCCGGTCTTCAGTTCGCCTGAGACGTAGAGCGCCTGGTCCGGGTGCGTGGTCGGCGCATGCAGTCGTGTGCGCAGCTCGGCCTCCTCGCCATTGCCGGTGAAGGTGATGCAGTCGGTCGGGCAGATGTCGACGCAGGCGTCGCACTCGATGCATTGCCCGGTGTTGAAGACGGTCTGCACGTCGCAGTTGAGGCAGCGCTCGGCCTCCTTGAAGGCGGTCGCGACGTCGAAGCCGAGCTCGACCTCGACCTTGATGTTGCGCAGCGACTTGTTGATGTCGCGCCAGGGCACCTTGCTGCGCAGGTCGTTCGTGATGTCGTTGTCGTAGCTCCACTCGTGGATGCCCATCTTCTGCGACACCAGCGTCACGCCGGGAGCAGGGCGGACGTTCACGTCTTCGCCGTTGAGAAACTTGTCGATCGAGATCGCCGCGGCGTGGCCTTGCGCCACCGCCCAGATGATGTTCTTCGGCCCGAGCGCCGCGTCGCCGCCGAAGAAGACGCGCGGCAGACTCGACTGCAGGGTGATCGGGTCGAGCACCGGCATGCTCCATTCGTCGAAGGCGATGCCGGCGTCGCGTTCGATCCACGGGAAGGCGTTCTCCTGGCCGACCGCGACGAGAACGTCGTCGCACTCGAACACCTGCTCCGGCTCGCCGGTCGAGACGAGCTGGCGCCGACCCTTGGCGTCGCGCTCGGCGCGGACCTTGTCGAACGACATGCCGGTGAGCTTGCCGTCGGTGTGCAGAAAGGCTTTCGGCACCAGGCAGTCGAGGATCGGGATGCCTTCGTGGATGGCGTCTTCCTTCTCCCAGGGCGACGCCTTCATCTCCTCGAAGGGCGAGCGCACGATCACCTTGACGTCGTTGCCGCCGAGGCGCTTCGAGCTGCGGCAGCAATCCATGGCGGTGTTGCCGCCGCCGAGCACGATCACCCGCTTGCCGATCTTCGTGACGTGGCCGAACGACACCGAAGACAGCCAGTCGATGCCGATGTGGATGTTGGCCCTGGCTTCCTCGCGACCGGGGATCGAGAGGTCGCGTCCGCGCGGCGCGCCGGAGCCGACGAAGACCGCGTCCCAGCGCTCGCCGAGCAACTGCTTCATCGACTCGACGCGCGTGCCGCCGCGAAAATCGACGCCCAGCTTGAGGACATAGCCGGTCTCTTCGTCGATCACTTCCTCGGGCAGGCGAAAGCGCGGGATCTGCGAGCGGATCATGCCGCCGGCCTGTCTGTCGCCGTCGAAGATGACCACCTCGTAGCCGAGCGGCGCCAGATCGCGGGCGACGGTCAGCGCCGCCGGCCCGGCACCGACGCAGACGATGCGCTTGCCGTTCGGCGCCGCGACCAGGCGCGGCAGGTGCCCGGTGATGTCGTCCTTGTAGTCCGCGGCGACGCGCTTCAAGCGGCAGATCGCGACCGGCTCGGGCTTGGCGGCCTGCGCTTCCTCGACCCGGCCGCGCCGGCACGCCGGCTCGCAGGGTCGGTCGCAGGTGCGACCGAGGATGCCGGGGAAGACGTTCGATTCCCAGTTCACCATGTAGGCGTCGGTGTAGCGACCGGCGGCTATCAGGCGGATGTACTCGGGGACGGGAGTGTGGGCGGGACAAGCCCACTGGCAGTCGACGACTTTGTGGAAGTAGTCGGGATGACCGATATCGGTA
>JANXWR010000077.1 GCA_025351025.1 Burkholderiales bacterium
CGCGAGAACGCCGCCGACCTGGTCGGTGGCGTCAACGTCGCGGTCAAGGACGAGACCGTCATGCGCGCCATGCTCGACATGAGCACGACGGCGCAGATCAAGGACAGCCTGAAGCTCGGCGGCGAGGTGCTCGGCCAGATCGGCAAGGTCGGCAAGCTGCACA
This sequence comes from Burkholderiales bacterium, assembly GCA_025351025.1. Taxonomy (GTDB): domain Bacteria; phylum Pseudomonadota; class Gammaproteobacteria; order Burkholderiales; family Burkholderiaceae_C; genus Schlegelella_A. The sequence goes on from JANXWR010000077.1 coordinate 164, forward strand.
AGGGCAGCGTCGAGCAGGCCAGCTTCGCGGTGCTGAAGGCGCCCGACATCCCGTCGATCCTGGTCGAGTCGGCTTTCATCTCGAACCCCGAGGAAGAAGCCAAGCTTCGCGATCCCGAATACCGGCTCCAGCTGGTCGAGGCGCTAGCCACCGGCATCCAGCGTTACTTCGCACGCAACCCACCGCTGGCGCGCAGCCGGCAGCTCTGAGGACGAACCATGCTTCACCCCCAAGCCCGAGCCCTGATCGACCTGATCGCGCAACGCGGCCTGCCGCCGATGCAGTCGCTGCCGCCGGTCGAGGCGCGCCTTTTCTATCGCGATCGCCGCGCCCTGACCCAGCCCGAGTCGCCGCCGATGGCCGAGATCAGAGAGCTCAGCGCCGACGGCCCGCACGGGCCGATCGCGCTGCGGCTGTACCGGCCTACGTTGCGCAGCGACGATGGCGCGGCACTCCCCGTGCTCGTCTACTACCACGGCGGCGGTTGGACCATCGGCGACCTCGACACGCACGACGTGCTGTGCCGGCAGCTCGCCAACGGCTCCGGCTGCGCCGTCGTCTCGGTCGACTACCGCATGGGCCCCGAGCATCGTTTTCCCGCCGGCAGCGACGATTGCCTGGCCGCGACCTACTGGGTGCGTCGCAACGCCGAATCGCTCGGCCTCGACGCGTCACGCCTGGCGGTGGGCGGCGACAGTGCCGGGGGCAACCTCGCCGCCGTCGTGGCAATTGCCGCGCGCAATGCCGGCGACCTGCCGATCGCCTTCCAGCTGCTCATCTATCCGGCCACCGATCAGCGCTGGGGCCATGCCTCGCACAAGAGCAATGGCAAGGGCTACCTGCTCGAGAGCGAGACGATCCGCTACTACCACGACAACTACTACGGCGACACGTCGAACGATCTCGACTGGCGCGCCTCGCCGCTGCTGCACACCGATCTGGCCAAGCTGCCGCCGGCCCTGGTGCTGACGGCGGGCTTCGATCCGCTGCGCGACGAAGGCCTGGACTATGCCAATGCGCTGGTCGCGGCCGGCAATCGCGCCAGCTACGTCTGCTTCGAGCGGCAGATCCATGGCTTCATCACCATGGGCAAGCTGCTCGACGAGGCGAACACGGCGGTCGCGATGTGCGCCGGCGAGCTGGCGCGCGCGCTGCGCCGCTGAACACTGCGAAGGCGCGGCCGGGCTGGCCGCTTACTTGGTCGCCGAAGCAGCGTGCCCTGCGGCCTTGACCTTGCGAACGCCCTTCTTGGCGACCGCCTTGGTCTTGCGGCCCGCTTCGGCCGCCGCGTGGCCGGTGGCACGGCCGGCTTCGCCGGCGGCGTGGCCGGTCTTGGTGGCGGCGTTCGAGGCCGCCTGGCCGACCGATTCTGCGGCGCCGGCGGGCAAAGCGATGGCGGTCAAGGTGAGGCGGCGAGAGCGAGCGCGGTGCGAAAGTTCATTGTGGTCTCCGGGGTTGAAATCAACGGGCAGAATCATATTCGTGAAGGTGCACCGGCCATCGGTCGAGACCCTGCACATCGCGCCGCGCAGGCGCAGAATGGGTGTTTTCGAGACAACCGGGCGCTCTCAGCGGCGCCGAGGAGTTCGACATGAAGACGATGACGTTCAAACTGGTCGCCGCGATCGCGGCGGCCACGGCGCTTCTCGCCACCCCCCTGGCGCAGGCGCGCTCCGGCGGCGGCGGTGGCGGTGGCGTCGCCAACGGGTCGGCGGGCGGTCACGGCAACTGGCACGGCGGCAACGGCGGCTGGAACCACGGCGGCGGCTGGGGCCATCACGGCCATTGGGGCGGCTGGGGATACGGACCGTTCTGGGGCGGCCTCGGCCTGGGCCTGGGCTACGGCGCCTTCGCCTATTCGGCGCCCTACTACGGCGGCTACTACGCCTACCCGTATCCCGGCTACATCGTCGGGCCGGGCGTCGCGGACTACGTCGTCGTCGACCCGGCGCCGGGCGACCGCGTCGTGCGCTCGTCGGGGCAGCCGGTGCCGGCGGCCACGCGCGCACCCGACCCGATCTTCTATCCGAAGAACGGCCAGACGGCGGCGCAGACCGACACCGACCGGCAGGACTGCAATCGCTGGGCGACAACCCAGGCAGGCGCGATGAGCGACGCGAGCATCTTCCAGCGCGCCACCTTCGCCTGCATGGAAGGGCGCGGCTACACGGTTCGATAAGGCGCTCGCGCCGCCGCCGGGCGGCGTGATCTTTTGCTCGCGGGTCGCGCTCTTGGCGCGGCCGCGGGCAGGCACGCCGTGACGGAGTGGGCTAAAAACGCGAGCGATGACGACTGCCCCCGAAGATCCGTTCGAAAAGACCTTTCGCCTCGTCTGCAGGCTGGACGATGCGGAGATCGACTACGTCCGCGATACCTCGGAATGGATCACGCGTTGCGTCCGGCGCGTCCTCGAGCGGGACCCGGCGGCCAGCGTCGACGAGGTGACGACGACGGTGCTCGACATGAGCTCGCGCGGCCGCTTTC
>JANXWR010000092.1 GCA_025351025.1 Burkholderiales bacterium
CCACATCAGCGGCGTCTCGATCGTCATCGACTTGTCGAGGCCTAGGCTGATCGCCACCTGCAGCGACTTCAGCGTGTTGTCGCGGCAATCGGGATAGCCGGAGTAGTCGGTCTCGCACATGCCGCCGACGAGCACGCTCAGGCCGCGCCGATCGGCGACGCTGGCCGCGACGGTGAAGAACAGCAGGTTGCGCACCGGCACGAAGGTGTTGGGCAAGCCGCCGGCGTTCATCTCGATCTCGCGCTCGCTGGTGAGCGCGGTGTCGGACAACTGCGCTAGGAGCGACAGGTCGAGGACGTGGTCGTCGCCGAGCCGTTCGGCCCAGTGCGGGAACTTGCCGTGCAGCTCGGAGCGTACGTGCAGCCGACTCTCGAGCTCGACCAGGTGACGCTGGCCATAGTCGAAGCCGACCGTCTCGACGTGCGTGTAGCGCTCCAGCGCATGGGCCAGGCAGACGGTCGAATCCTGGCCGCCCGAAAAGAGGACGAGCGCCCGGCGCGGGTCAATGGCCACGCAGTTCTCCCTGGCCGAGGACGACCCACTTCTGCGATGTCAGCCCCTCGAGCCCGACCGGGCCGCGCGCATGCAGCTTGTCGGTCGAGATGCCGATCTCGGCGCCGAGCCCGTACTCGAAGCCGTCGGCAAAGCGTGTCGAGGCGTTGACCATGACGCTGGCCGAGTCGACCTCGCGCAGGAAGCGCATCGCGTGGGCGTGCGAGTCGGTGACGATGGCGTCGGTGTGATGCGAGCCGTAGCGCTCGATGTGGCGGATCGCCTCGTCGAGCGAGGCGACGACCTTGACGCTGATGATCGCGGCGAGATATTCCTCGCGCCAGTCGGCCTCGGTCGCGGCGGCGAGCCGCGCGCCGGGCACGCCTTGCAGCAAGGCGAGCGCGGCCGCGTCGCCGCGTATCTCGATGCCCTTCTGCGCGAACACCGCGCCGATCGCCGGGAGGAATTTCGCTGCGATGTCGGCATGCACGAGCAGCGACTCGGCGGCGTTGCAGGGGCTGAGCTTTTGCGTCTTGGCGTTGTCGACGATGGCGAGCGCCATCTCGAGGTCGGCCTCGGCATCGACATAGACATGGCAGTTGCCATCGAGGTGCTTCAGCACCGGCACCTTCGCCTCGAGGGCGATGCGCTCGATCAGGTCCTTGCCGCCGCGCGGGATGATGAGGTCGACCGCTTCGGGCGAGGCGATCAGGAAGCCGACCGCGGCCCGATCGGTCGTCTCGACCAGCTGCACCGCGTCGGGCGGCAAGCCGGCTTCGGCCAGCGACTCGCGGACCAGCGACGCAAGCGCCAGATTCGAGCGCAGCGCTTCCGAGCCGCCGCGCAGGATGCAGGCGTTGCCGCTCTTGATGGCCAAGGCCGCGGCCTCGATCGTCACGTTCGGCCGGCTCTCGTAGATCATCGCGAACACGCCGATCGGCACGCGCATGCGGCCGACGCGGATGCCGCTCGGCTGCTGGCGCAGGCCCGTGATCTCGCCGATCGGGTCGGGCATGGCGGCGATGTGCTCGCAACCGCGGGCGACGGTCTCGACCGCCGCGGCGTCGAGCTTCAAGCGGTCGACGAGCGGCGCTTCGAGGCCGGCGCTTTGCGCGGCGTCGACGTCGCGCCGGTTGGCCGCCTGTAGCGTTGCGATACCGGCACGCAACCGCCGCGCCAGCGCCATCAGCGCGCCGTTGCGCGCCGCCACCGGCGAGACGGCCAGGCCGGCGCTGGCGGCACGGGCCGTCGCGCCCATGTGGGCGATGGCGGCTTGCAGGTCGGCGGCAGTCATGTACGGATTGTTTCAGACTCCGCTGCCAGCGGGGCGTGAAGGAGGTGTGGCGCGGCTTCGGCGCCACGCGCCGCGCCGGCTCGATCGCTCAGCCGATCTCGTCGAGGCGGATGCAGGCCGCCACGTGCGTGCTGCCGCCGTCGACGGCGACCAGCGGCGGCACCGCCTCGGCGCAGCGCGCAATGGCATGCGGGCAGCGCGTGCGAAAGACGCAGCCCGAGGGCGGTGCCAGTGGCGAGGGCAGCTCACCCGACAGGGCAGTGCGCGCCGCCCGCGCCAGTGCTGCCTCGCCGTGAATCGCGCCGACCTTCGGCGTGCTGGCGAGAAGGGCGCGCGTGTAGGGATGGCGCGGCGCCTCGAAGAGAGCGCGCTTGGGCGCCCGTTCCATGACGCGGCCGAGGTACATGACGAGCACCTCGTCGGCGATCAGCTCGACGACGGCGAGGTTGTGCGAGATGAAGACGTAGGCGACGCCGGTCTCTTCCTGCAGGTCCATGAGCAGGTTGAGCATCTGGGCCTGGATCGAGACGTCGAGCGCCGAGACCGGCTCGTCGGCGACGACGACCTTGGGCTCGAGCATGAGCGCCCGGGCGATGGCGACGCGCTGCCGCTGCCCGCCCGAGAACATGTGCGGATAGCGCGCGTAGTGCTCGGTGCGCAGCCCCACGCGGGCCAGCATGGCGCGGGCCTTCGCTTCACGCTCGGTGGGCGCGAGACTGGTGTTGATGGCGAGCGGCTCTTCCAGCGCCTGGCCGATCTTCTTGCGCGGATTGAGGCTCGCGAACGGGTTCTGGAACACCATCTGCACGGTGCGGCGCAAGGCCTTGCGGCTGGCGGCGTCGGCGTGCGCCACGTCGTTGCCGGCGAGACGCAGCAGGCCGGCGGTCGGCGTTTCGAGCATCGTGATCTGGCGCGCCAGCGTGCTCTTGCCGCAACCCGATTCGCCGACCACGGCGAGCGTGCGGCCGGCGGCGAGCGAGAACGACACGGCTTCGAGCGCACGCACCGTCGCATGCGCTTGCAGGAAGCCGGTCGAGACGGCGTAGTGCTTGGTGAGCTGCTCAGCTTCGAGCACTGGAAGGGCCGTGACGCTCATGACGAAACACCGACTTCGGCATGCGTCGGCAGCGGGAAGAAGCAGCGCGCGCGGCCTGCATCGAGCTCGTACAACGCCGGCCGTTCGACACGACAGCGCTCCTGCACATAGGCGCAGCGCGGCGCGAGCAGGCAGCCCGCCGGACGATCGAAAGCGCCGGGCACGACGCCGCCCAGCGACTTCAATCGCCGCTGCCCGACGTTGCGCTCGGGCAGCGCGGCGAGCAGCGCCTCAGTGTACGGATGGTGCGGCGTCTCGAAGATCGCCGGCACGGCGGCGGTCTCGACGATCTGCCCGGCGTACATGACGACGACGCGCTCGGCCACCTCGGCGACGACGCCGAGGTCGTGCGTGATGAGGACCAGCGCCATGCCGCGCTCGCGCTGCAGCTTCAGCAGCAGGGCCAACATCTGCGCCTGGATCGTCACGTCGAGGGCGGTGGTCGGCTCGTCGGCGATGAGCAGGCGCGGGTTGCAGGCGATCGCCATGGCCAGCATGACGCGCTGGCTCATGCCGCCCGAGAGCTGGTGCGGAAAAGCGTCTAGGCGGCGCTCTGCATCGGAGATCTCGACCGCCTTCAAGAGCTCGAGCGCACGCGCTCGCCGCGCCCTGCGCGAGCCGCCTTCGTGGAGGGCGATCGTCTCCATCAGCTGGAAGGCGACGCTGAACGAGGGGTTGAGGCTCGTCATCGGGTCCTGGAAGATCATGGCGATGTCGCCGCCGAGCAGCGAGCGGCGCTCGCGTGGCGTCATCGTCGGCAGGTCGCGGCCGTCGAAGGCGAGCCGTCGGGCGCGAACGCGTCCGGGCGCGTCGACCAGGCCGAGCACGGCCAGCGCCGTGACGCTCTTGCCCGACCCCGATTCGCCGACGATGCCGACGAGCTCGCCGGCGGCGACCGAGAAGCTCACGTCGTCGACCGCCTGCAGCGCCGCGCCCGGCGCGCCGAACTCGACCGAGAGGTGCTCGACGGCGAGTAGCGCGGTGGCGCTCACGCAGGCACGCTCATGTCTTCAGCTTCGGATCGAGGGCGTCGCGCAGGCCGTCGCCGGTGAGGTTGAAAGCCAGGACGGTGATCAAGATCGCCAGGCCGGGCAGCGTCACGACCCACCAGGCGCTCTGGATGAACTCGAGCGCGCTCGCCAGCATCGAGCCCCACTCGGGAGTCGGCGGCTGTGCGCCGAGGCCGAGGAAGCCGAGCGCGGCGGCGTCGAGGATCGCCGACGAGAAGCCGAGCGTCGCCTGCACGATCAGCGGCGCGGCGCAGTTCGGCAACACGGTGTCGAACATCAGCCGCCATGTGCCGGCGCCGGCAAGGCGCGATGCCTGGACGTAGTCCTTCGCGAGCTCGGTCAGCACGGCGCCGCGCGTCAGGCGCACGAAGTGCGGCAGCATGACGATGGCGATCGCGTACATCGCATTTGCGAGCCCGGGCCCGAGCACGGCGACGACGGCGACGGCGAGCAGCAGGCTCGGCAGCGCGAGCATCACGTCCATCAGCCGCATCACGACGTATTCGGGCCAGCGGCCGCCGTAGAAGCCGGCGACCAGGCCGAGCGGTACGCCGAGCGAGAGCGAGAGG
>JANXWR010000210.1 GCA_025351025.1 Burkholderiales bacterium
TTGGTCGGGACGGCGGGATTCGAACTCGCGACCCCTTGCACCCCATGCAAGTGCGCTACCAGGCTGCGCTACGCCCCGTTCGCCGGATTATAGGTGGCGGCTTCGTGCAGGCCGGTTCAAGGCACGAGCAGGCCACGGATCGAGAGCAGCTCCTGGCGCACCTGGGCGGCCGAGAGGGTGAAGAGCGAGAGGTCGGCCGACGGGGCACTGGCGGTGTCGTCGGACAGATCACGGTCGGAAGAGCGGCGGTCGTGCAGCGCCGGCAGCGCTGTGACTTCGTCGTGGGCATTCGCCGACGCGCGATTGGCGCCGACATCGGCCAATCGATTGCGGGCACCGCTGATCGTGAAGCCCTGTTCGTAGAGCAGCTCGCGGATGCGCCGGATCAGCAGCACCTCGTGGTGCTGGTAGTAGCGCCGATTGCCGCGCCGCTTCATCGGCTTGAGCTGGGTGAACTCCTGCTCCCAGTAGCGCAGCACGTACGGCTTGACGCCGCAAAGCTCGCTCACTTCGCCGATCGTGAAGTAGCGCTTGGCAGGGATCGGCGGGAGGGTTTTCTCCATGAAAATCAACAAGATCAGGAGATAAACCTCGACTTTACTCGAACTCGTCTGCCGGCGGCGTGTCTCCTTGCACGACTCCCTTCAGTTTGTGGCTTGCGTGAAATGTCACGACGTGCCGGGCCTTGATCGGAATCGCCTCGCCGGTGCGCGGGTTGCGGCCGGGCCGGGGCGCCTTGCGCCGGATGTTGAAGTTGCCGAAGCCCGACATCTTGACGTCGTCGCCTGCGAGCAGCGTCTTGTGGATGAGGTCGAAGAAGGCCTCGACCATGTCCTTGGACTCGCGCTTGTTGAGGCCCAGGCGCTCGAACAACAGCTCGGCGAGCTCGGCCTTGGTGAGCGTCGGCGTCACCAGGGTCGGCTGCAAACTGCGCGGCGCGGGCGGATCGGTGCGGGTCATGGTTGCTGTCGTTTCCGGCCGGCTATCGCGCGCGCAGGCGAACGCCGAGGCGCGCCTCGAGTGCCGCGAGGACACTCGCGACGACGCCATCGATGCGCTCGTCGGTCAGGGTCTCGGCGTCGTCGCGAAGCTCGAGCCGCAAGGTGACGCTGCGCTCGTCTTCGCCGATGCCGGCGACCGAGTTCTTCGGCTCGTAGATGTCGAACAGCGTCGCTGCGCGCACGACGCCGGCCGGGCCGGCCTGCACGGCGCCGATGAGCGCAGCGTGCGTGACGTTCTTGTTCGCGACGACGGCGATGTCGCGCCACGCCGGCTGCTGCTTGGGCAGGGGCGTGAAGGCGGGCAGATCGCGTCGCATCAGGGCTTCGGCCTCGATCTCGAATACGACGGCGTTGCCCGGCAGCTCGTAGACCTGGCGCCAGCGCGGATGCAGCTCGCCGACGACGCCGACGCGCTGGCCGTCGATTTCGATCGCGGCGCTACGCCCCGGATGAAGCGCCGGGTGCGCCGCAGGCACGAAACGCGCGCGACCCGAGCCGATGAGCGACTCGAGGTCGCCCTTGACGTCGAAGAAGTCGACGCTGCGTTCAGCGCGGCCCCATTGCAGCGGCTCGGCCGGGCCGAAGGCGAGCCCGCCGAGCATCAGCGGCTGACGCACACCGGCCACGGTGCCGTCGCCGGCGGCCGCCGCGGCGTCGCGCAGATAGACCTTGCCGAGCTCGAACACACGCAGCCGCGAGGCCTTGCGCACCAGGTTGACGCGAAGTACCTCGACCAGGCTGCCGACGAGGCTCGAGCGCATCACCGAATAGGCCTGCGCGATCGGGTTGACGACGCGCACCGGATTCGCATTGCCGGACAGCTCGCGCTCCCAACGCTCGTCGACGAAGCTGAAGCTGATCGTCTCCTGCCAGCCGATGTCGGCGAGCTGGTGGCGCAGCGCGGAAGGCGTGCGCCGCGTCTCGCTCGGCACGTGGGCGACCAGCGTGCCGCGCGGCGGCGCGGCGCCGAGCTTGTCGTAGCCGATCAGCCGGATGACCTCTTCGATCAGGTCTTCCTCGATACGCAGGTCGAAGCGCCAGCTCGGCGGCTCGACCTCGATCGTTCCCGGCTTGCTCGTCCATGCGAAATCCAGGCGCGTCATCACGCCTTCGCACTCGGCCTGGGTCACGGGCAGGCCGATGACCTTGGCCGCGCGCGGCACGCGCAGCGTTACCGGATCCGGATGCGGCACGTTGACGATCTGGTCGTCGATCGGCCCGCAGCGCGTCTCGACGCCGCCGCAGATCTCGACGATGAGCGCGGTGATGCGCTCGATGTGCAACGCCGTCGTCGCCGGATCGACACCGCGCTCGAAGCGATGCCCGGCGTCGGTCGAAAACTTGAAGCGGCGCGAGCGGCCGGCGACCGCCTCGGGCCACCAGAACGCGGCCTCGACGTAGACGTTCCTAGTCGCGTCCGACACCGCCGTGCGCGCGCCGCCCATGATGCCGGCGAGCGATTCGACACGGGTGGCGTCGGCGATCACGCCGACCGTGGCATCGAGCTGGACAGTCGTGCCGTTGAGCAGGTCGAGCGACTCGCCGGCGCGGCCCCAGCGCACCGTCAGGCCACGGTCGATGGTGTCGAGGTCGAAGATGTGCGTTGGCCGACCGAGCTCGAACATGACGTAGTTCGAGATGTCGACGAGCGGCGCGACGGCACGCTGGCCGCAGCGGGCGAGCCGGTCGACCATCCACGCCGGCGTCTTCGCCGTCGTGTCGACGCCCCTGACGATGCGGCCGGAAAAGCGGCCGCACAGGTCGGGCGCCTCGATCGAGACGTGCAGCACGGAGGCGTCGGTGACGGCAGCCTTGGCGATCGTCGGCGCCTTCAGCGGCGCGCCGGTTAGCGCGGCGACTTCACGCGCGACGCCGTAGACGCTCAGGCAGTGGCCGAGGTTGGGCGTGAGCTTGAGGGTGAAGATCGTGTCGTCGAGATGCAGGTGGCCACGCAGATCGGCGCCGACCGGTGCGGCCGGATCGAGGATGAGCAGGCCGCCGTGATCGTCGAAGAGCTTGAGCTCGCGCGCCGAGCAGAGCATGCCGCGACTCTCGACGCCGCGGATCTGGCCGATCTCGATGCGGAACGGCGCCACGCTCTCGCCATCCTTGGCCGGCGGCAGCTCGGCGCCGACGCGGGCGCACGGCACCTTGATGCCGGCGCGAACGTTCGGCGCGCCGCAGACGATTTCGAGCGTCTCGCCGCCGCCGGCATCGACCTGGCAGACGCGCAGGCGATCGGCGTTCGGATGCGGCGCCACAGAGAGCACCTCGGCGACGACGACACCGTGAAACGGCGGCGCCGCCGGTCGCAGGTTCTCGACCTCGAGGCCGGCCATGGTCAGCCGCTCGGCGAGCTCGGCGGTCGAGATCGGCGGATCGCAGAACTCGCGCAGCCAGGATTCGGGGAATTGCATGGCGCTTTGTCAGGTGGCGGGCCTCGCCCGGCCGCCCGAAGGGGCCCGCGCGCCCACCCGGGGGGCAGCGAACGAAGTGAGCGTGGGGGTGAACATCAAAACTGGCTCAGGAAGCGCAGGTCGCCGTCGAAGAAGAGGCGTAAGTCGTCGATGCCATAGCGCAGCATCGCCAGCCGATCGATGCCGGATCCGAAGGCGAAGCCGATGATGCGCTCGGGGTCGAAGCCCATGTTGCGAACGACCTGCGGATGGACCTGCCCCGAGCCCGAGATCTCGAGCCAGCGGCCGGCGAGCGGACCGGTCTCGAACATCAGGTCGATCTCGGCGCTCGGCTCGGTGAAGGGAAAGTAACTCGGGCGAAAGCGCAACGTCAGCTGGTCGGTCTCGAAGAAGGCGCGCATGAAGTCGAGGTAGACCGCCTTCAGGTCGCGAAAGCTCACGTTCTCGCCGAGCCAGAGGCCCTCGACCTGATGGAACATCGGCGAGTGCGTGGCGTCGCTGTCGACGCGGTAGGTGCGGCCCGGCGCGATCACGCGCACGTCGGGCATGGTCACCGCGCCGGCGTGGTGTCGCGCATGCGCCTGGGCATAGCGGAGCTGCATCGGCGAGGTGTGCGGGCGCAGGTTGAGCCAGTGCCCCTCGTCGTCCTTGAGGTCGACGTAGAAGGTGTCCTGCATCGACCGCGCCGGATGATTCTCCGGGTTGTTGAGCGCGGTGAAGCTGTACCAGTCGGTCTCGATCTCGGGACCGTCGGCAACCTCGAAGCCCATCGAGGCGAAGATCGCCTCGATGCGTTCGAGCGCCTGGCTGATCGGATGCACGCCGCCGGTGCCGCGACTGCGACCGGGCAGGCTCACGTCGAGCGACTGCGCCGCGAGCTGTGCCTCGAGCTGGCGGTTGGCGAGATCGGCGCGCCGCGCGGCGAGCGCCGCCTCGATTGCCTGCTTGGCGGCGTTGATCTCGGCGCCGCGCGCCTTCTTCTCGTCGGCGGGCAAGGCGCCGAGCGCCTTCAACCGCTCGGTGACGCTGCCGGCCTTGCCGAGGTAGCGCGCCTTCGCGTCCTCGAGCTCGGCGCTCGCCGATGCGCGTGCGAAGTCGGCCCTAGCGCTTTCAACCAGCGACGCGAGATCGTTCATCGTTCTCTGCAACGAATGGGCCGCAGAGCGGCGCGGCACCCGGGCGGCGGCCGAAAGCCGCCGGCCCGGTCAAGATCACGACAGGTGAGGACGAACCTTCTCGACGATGCTGCCGAAGGCGGCCGGATCGTTGACGGCCATGTCGGCCAGCACCTTGCGATCGATGCCGACACCGGCCTTCTTCAGCCCGGCCATGAACTTGCTGTAGGTCACGCCGAGGCCGCGCGTGGCAGCGTTGATGCGCGCGATCCAGAGCTGGCGGAAGACACGCTTCTTGGTACGACGGTCGCGATAGGCGTATTGCCCGGCACGCATGACCGCTTCCTTGGCGATCCGGAAGACGTTCTTGCGGCGACCCCGGAAGCCCTTGGCGAGGGCGAGAACTTTCTTGTGGCGTGCACGTGCAGTGACGCCGCGTTTGACGCGAGGCATGGAATGGCTCCTTCAGAAGTGGTTGAGAGACGAGCCGATCAGAGGCCGGCAAACGGCAGCATCTGCGCCATGTGGCCCATGTTCGTTTCGTGCACGCCGACCGAGCCGCGCAGATGGCGTTTGTTCTTCGTCGACTTCTTCGTCAGGATGTGGCGCTTGAACGCCTGGCCGCGCTTCACGGTGCCGCCCGGGCGGACCCGGAACCGCTTGGCAGCGCTCTTCTTCGTCTTCATCTTGGGCATGACTTCTTCCTTCTTCGTGTGCTCCTGCAGGCGCCGCCGGAAATCTCCGTCGTCTTGATAAGCCTGCAGTCGCTTATGGCGACCGAGCCTCGAGGGGCCCGATCGAATTGCTCTGTTGTCTCTTCGTCTACTTCCGCTTCGGCGCCAGCACCATGATCATCTGCCGGCCTTCAAGCTTGGGCATGTGCTCGACCACCGAGACATCCGCCAGCTCGTCGCGTATGCGCTCCAGAAGCCGCATGCCGATGTCCTGGTGGGTGATCTCGCGACCGCGGTAGCGCAGCGTAACCTTGCCCTTGTCGCCGTCTTCCTCGATGAAGCGGCGCAGGTTCCTCATCTTGATCGCGTAGTCGCCCTCGTCGGTGCC
>JANXWR010000247.1 GCA_025351025.1 Burkholderiales bacterium
CTGCTGGCGGCCGCCATCAAGCAAGCCGGCACCACCGAAGGCCCGAAGATCAAGGCCGCGCTGGAAGACCTGAAGACCCCGGTCGAAGGCGTGGTCACGACCTACAACAAGCCCTTTATCACTTCTTCAACCAGCAGAGCCGCCGCGCGATCGAGCGCCTGGGCGCAAAGCTGGACGGCGTCCTGCGCAACCACCAGCGCGCCGGCAACGGCAGCCTGCGCGACACCTGCGTCTACAGCATCGTGCCAAGCGAATGGCCTGCGGTGAAGGCGCACCTGCGCTGGCAGCTCGACAAACCCCGTTGACCACCGGACGACCGACCGCATGGCGAAAAGCAGCAAGAAACTCCTGGGCGTCGAGGAGCTCTGGAAATTCGAACGCGTCGGCGGCCTGTCGCTCGCGCCCGATGGTGCGCAGGCCGTCTGCTCGGTCAGCAACTACTCGATGGACGAGAACAAGTCCAGCGCCAGCCTGTGGCTGCTGTCGACCTTCGGCGGCGCGGCGCGGCGCCTGACGAGCTGCGGCGAGAAGGACGGCCAGCCGGCGTGGTCGCCGAGCGGCGAGCAGATCGCCTTCGTCGCCAAGCGCCAGCAGGAAGGCAAGAAGGACGACGCGTCGCAGCTCTACCTGATCGCCCCGGACGGTGGCGAGGCGCGGCGCGTCACCGAATTCGCGCCCGGCGTCGGCGCGTTCAAGTGGTTCCCCGATGGCAAGCGCATCGCGTTCGTCGCCTGGATCTGGCCGGAGCTGAAGGGCGGCAAGGCGCAGGCGAAGCGCCTGAAGGAATTCAAGGAACGCAAGGCCACCGGCTACGTCACCAGCGAGGCGCAGTACCGCTTCTGGGACGACAACCTGCCGATGGGCCGGGTGCCGCACCTGCACGTGCTCGAGCTCGCGAGCGGGCGCATCACCGACCTGTTCGAGGGCACGGCCTACGAGATTCCGCGCGCCGACCCGAACGCCGACTTCTTCGACATCTCGCCCGACGGCCGGCACATCGTGTTCGCCTACGACCCGCAGCCCGAGAAGCGCATCGAGAACCGCAAGACGCTGGTCGAGCTGCACCTGGGCTCGAGCAAATTCGCGGCGCTGACGAACGACCCCGACTGGGATTTCGACGCACCACGCCACAGCCCCGACGGCGGCCACATCGCGATGACCGCGGCGCACACCGGCAAGAAGCACACCAGCCCCACCCACGCCGCGCTGCTCAAGCGCGGCGGGCGCTGGCAGCTGCTCAGCGACGCCTGGGACCACTCGGTCGACAGCGCACTGCGCTGGTCGGCCGACGCCGGCGCGCTCTACTTCACGGCCCAGGACCGCGGCCGCTGCCACCTCTACCGCTACGCGATCGCGAGCCGGACCGCGAGCATCGCGGCGGCCGGCGGCTGGGTTCAGGGCTTCGACGTCGCAGCCGATGTCGTCGTCAGCAGCGCCGATTCGCTGATGCACCCGGCGCGCGTGCACGCGGCGCGCGACGGCCAGGCGCCGCTGCGCCTGGAGACGTTCAACGACGCGCTGCTCGGCTCGCTGCGCCTGGGCAGCTGCGAAGAGGTCGTCGTCAAGGGCGCGCTCGGCGAGCCGCTGCAGGTCTGGCTGACCTACCCGCCGGGCTTCGACCGCAAGAAGAAGCACGCGCTGCTGCACAACATCCACGGCGGCCCGCACGCCGCGGCCGGCGACACCTTCCACTACCGCTGGAACGCGCACGCGTTCGCGGCCCAGGGCTATGTCGTCGCCTGCGTCAACTACCACGGCTCGAGCGGCTTCGGCGAGGCGTTCCTGGACAGCATCACGCACCGCTGGGGCGAGCTCGAGCTGCAGGACGTGGAGGCCGGCACCGACTGGTTGCTCAAGCAGCCCTGGGCCGATCGCCAGCGCGTGTTCGCCAGCGGCGGCAGCTACGGCGGCTTCATGGTCGCGTGGATGAACGGCCACGTGAAGCCGGGCCGCTACAAGGCCTACATCTGCCACGCCGGCTGCTTCGACTGGCAGGCGATGTTCAGCGACGACGCCTACACCTGGCACGCCAAGGAACTCGGCGCCTGGTACTGGGACGATCCGGCCAAGGTGCGCTCGCAAAGCCCGAGCAGCTTCGTCGCCGCGATGCACACGCCGACGCTGGTGATCCACGGCGCCCTCGACTACCGCGTGCCCGACCAGCAGGGCCTGGCCTACTACAACACGCTGAAGGCCAAGGGCGTGGACGCGCGGCTGCTGTGGTTCCCGGACGAGAACCACTGGGTGCTCAAGCCGCGCAACTCCAGGCTCTGGTACGGCGAGTTCTTCGACTGGCTGCGACGCCACGATCCGGCGGCGGCCGGAGCTGCCGCCAGGCCGAAACGCGCGCCGCGGCGTTGAGCGTCAGATCGGCACGAACTCCGAATCGAACGCACTGCCGGCCGACGCGACCCGGTCACGCCCGCGCTGCTTGGCCTGGTACAGGGCCGCATCGGCGCGCACCAGCAGCGACGATGCGTCCTCGCGCACACCGCCCCATTCGGCGATGCCGATGCTGACCGACAGCGCCATCGCTGCATCGCCGTGCGCCAGCGGCGCGGCCGCGATCGCCTGACGCAGGCGCTCGGCCACCGGCAGCGCGTCGGCCAGCGCCAGGCCCGGCAGCAGCACGATGAACTCCTCGCCGCCGAAGCGCGCGAGACGGTCGACCTCGCGCATGTGGCTGCGCAGCAGCGCCGACAGATGCTTCAGCGCCATGTCGCCGACGGCATGGCCGAAACGATCGTTGATGCGCTTGAAGTGGTCGGCATCGAGCATCAGCACGCAGAACGCCTCGCCGCTGCGCCGGCTGCGCTGCAGCTGCGCGGCCAGCGCCTCCTCGAGCGCGCGCCGGTTCAGCAGGCCGGTCAGGCCGTCGTGGCTCGACAGGCGCTGCAGGTCGGTCACGAGCCGGATGATCACCAGCGCCATCAGCATCGCGTGGAACGACAGCGACAACACGACGTAGGCGAACGACGAGGCCACGTTCAGGCCGCTGTCGACCGTCATCTCGGCGCCGACCGCGCCCGGCGCCAGCAGCGCGCGCAGGCCACGCCCGGCGAACGCGGCGGCGGCCAGCCACAGCGGCAGCGGCAGCACCCGGGGCCAGCGCAGCCGCAGCGCGTCGCGCGCGTAGCGGTGCAGATCGCGCGCCATCGCCAGCGCCAGCACGGCCTGCGCCAGCGAGTTGACGCCGACCCGGACGGCGCCGCCCGCCGGCTCCAGCCCGATCCACGAGGCGAGCAGCACCGCGCCCAGCGCCAGCAGATGGCCGGCATGCGTCGGCGCCCGCCCGATGAACAGCCAGATGCCGCGCTGCAGCGTCATCAGGCCGAGCACGGCGCTGATGTTGCCGACTGCACGCAGCCACTCGGCGTGGTGCGGGTCGCGCGCCTGCATCGCCGCGTCCAGGAACACGAACGACAGCGCACTGGCGCCCGCATAGGCTGCCCAATGGACCGCCGCGCGCTGGGTGTCGCCGAGCACCCAGCCGCCGATCAGCCACAGCACCGCCGGCACGGCCTGCATCAGGCCGGCCATCACGAACGCGACGTCGGTGGGGGTCAGGCTGGACAGCATCCCGGGGTGAATGTCATGCGACTCGCGCCGAGTATGCCCGTGCCGTCACAATAGACGCGTCGCCGCCGTTTGCCGCCCGAGCCGCCCGCCATGCTGATCAATTTCTTCTTCACCCTGCGCGCCGCCAAGCTGAAGGTCTCGGTCAAGGAGTACCTGATGCTGCTCGAGGCGATCCAGGCCGGCGTGATCGACAACACCGTCGACGAGTTTTACTACCTCGCGCGCACCTCGCTGGTGAAGGACGAGGCCAACTTCGACAAGTTCGACCGCGCCTTCGCCGCCTACTTCAAGGGCGTCGAGATGCTCACCGACTTCACCCAGGAAGTGCCGCTCGACTGGCTGCAGAAGAAGCTCGAACTCGAACTCAGCGCCGAAGAGAAGGCCGCGATCGAGAAGATGGGCTGGGACGAGCTGATGGAGACACTGAAGAAGCGTTTCGAGGAGCAGAAGAAGCGCCACGAAGGCGGCAGCAAGATGATCGGCACCGGTGGCACCTCGCCCTTCGGCGCCTACGGCTACAACCCGCAGGGGATCCGCATCGGCCAGGACAAGGGCCGCAACAAGAGCGCGGTGAAGGTCTGGGACCAGCGCCAGTTCAAGGACTACGACGACAACCTCGAGCTCGGCACCCGCAACATCAAGGTCGCGCTGCGCCGGCTGCGCCGCTTCGCCCGCGAGGGCTCCGAAGAAGAGCTCGACCTCGACGGCACCATCCATTCGACCGCCGCCAACGCCGGCTGGCTCGACATCAAGATGGTGCCCGAGCGCCACAACAAGGTGAAGGTGCTGCTGCTGATGGACGTGGGGGGCACGATGGACGAGCACATCCACCGCGTCGAGGAGATGTTCAGCGCCGCCAAGGCCGAGTTCAAGCACCTCGAGTTCTATTACTTCCACAACTGCGTGTACGACTACATGTGGAAGAACAACCGGCGCCGCTACAGCGAGAAGTTCAGCACCTGGGACCTGATCAGGAAGTACAACAAGGACTACAAGCTGATCTTCGTCGGCGACGCGACGATGAGCCCGTACGAGATCCTGCAGCCCGGCGGCAGCGTCGAATACAACAACGAAGAGCCGGGCGCCGAGTGGCTGCAGCGGCTCACCAACGCCTTCCCGAAGTTCGCCTGGATCAACCCCGAGCCGCACGGCGTCTGGGGCTACCGGCAAAGCATCTCGGTGATCCAGCAGCTGATGAACCAGCGCATGTTCCCGCTCACCCTGCCCGGGCTCGAAGGAGCCATGCGACTGCTCGTTAAATGAGATTGCGCGCAGCGCTGCTCCAGGCGCTGTGGGGGTCGATGCTCGCGGTGCTGCTCGGCGGCTGCTCGAGCCTGCCCTTCTTCTCGAACAAGGACGAAGCCGCGGCGACTGCGCCGCCACGCGAGCCCGAGGTCGCGCTCTACGACTTCGAGGTCGAAGCGCCCGCACCGCTGCGCACGCTGCTGCTCGAATACCTGGACCTGGCGCGCTTCCAGAGGGCGCCGCAGTCCGAAGGCGTCGCCGGCACCGAGCTCGACCGGTTGGTCGCGGCGGCGCCGGCGCAGGCGCGCGGCCTGCTCGAGACCGAGGGCTATTTCGACGCGACGGTGAAGATCGCGCAAACGCCGGCTGCGCCGGGTGGCCTGCCGCGCATCGTCATGACGGTGGTGCCCGGCGCGCGCGTCGCGGTGCAAAGCGTCGACATCGCATCGACGGCGCCGCTCGCGCCACGCACGCCGACGCGCGACGAGCCGTGGACCGACCGGCTCGACAAGCTCCGCCAGACCTGGTCGCTCAAGCCCGGCCAGCCGTTTCGCCAGCCGGCCTGGAACAGCGCCAAGAACGCGGCGCTCGGCGAACTGCGCGCCGACGGCTACCCGACCGCCGCCTGGCAATCGACGCACGCCAAAGTCGACGCCACCGCGGGCACCGCCGTGCTCGACGTGACGATCGAAGGCGGCCCGCTGTTCCGGCTCGGCCCGATCCGCATCGAAGGCGTGAACCGATACGACGAAGACGCGGTGCGGCGCCTGGCCACCTTCTTCGGCGGCGAGGCCTACACCGAGAAGCTGTTGCTCGACTATCAGGAGCGCATCGTCAAGGTCGGACTCTTCGAAGGCGCCTCGGTCGAGCTCGACGCGAGCGGCCCGCCCGAAGCGGCGCCGGTCGTCGTCAAGGTCAAGGAGCTGACGCAGCAGTCGGCCACGTTCGGCCTCGGCTACAGCGCCAACACCGGGCCGCGCGTCTCGCTCGAGCACTACGACCGCAAGGTGTTCGGCCAGCCGTGGATCGCGCACAGCACGATCTCGTTCGGCCCCGACCTCAAGACCATCGGCACCGAGCTCACCTCGTATCCGCACGACAACCTCTGGCGCAACCTGGCCGCCGCCAACATCGAGCAACTGCTCGCCGCCGACGAGACGCGCGACAGCTGGACTACGCGCGTCGGCCGCTCGCAGGATCTGACGCGCTTCGAGCGCGTCTACTACCTCGAGGCCTCGCATGCGCGCGTCTCGAGCGCGCCGCTCACCACCTCGAGCGAGGCCGCCTCGGTCAACTACCACTGGCTGCGCCGCGACCTCGACAACATCCTCGCGCCGACCGAAGGCACCGCCCTCTCGCTGCAAGGCGGCGCGGGCTATGGCGAGGGCGTCGAGACGCGCTCCGACATCGCCGGCGAGTTCAGGAGTCGCGGCCCCTTCGTGCGCGCCTACACGCGCTACAGCGCGTACCTGCCGTTCGGCGGCTGGTTCGGCAACGCGCGGGTCGAGGCCGGCCAGGTCTTCGTGCACGACCGCATCGGCGTGCCCGACAACGTGCTCTTCCGCGCCGGTGGCGAGGACTCGGTGCGCGGCTACGGCTATCGCACGCTCGGCCCTTCGGTGAACGGCGCGGTGGTCGGCGGCCGCGTCCTGCTCACCGGCAGCGTCGAGATGGAGCATCCGTTGAGCGATCGGGTGCCGGCCTTGCTCGGCGCGGTGTTCGTCGACGCCGGCAATGCCGCCGACCGCTGGAACGAGATGCGTCCGGTGTTCGGCTACGGCGTCGGCTTGCACTACCGCAGCCCCGTCGGTCCGTTGCGGCTCGACCTGGCGTACGGCCAGGACGAGCGGCGCCTGCGCCTTCACGTCAGCGTCGGCATCGCCTTCTGAACGATCGCGCGATGGCCGACGACCCTGAGCCCGAGCTGCCGCTGCCCGCACCGCCGCGCGCGCGGTGGCGCTGGGGACGATGGCTCGGCGGCAGTCTGGCGACGCTGCTCCTGCTCGTCGCGCTCGCCGTCGCCCTGCTCTGGTGGGCGGTGCAGAGCGTCACCGGCAGCGCCTGGCTGGTGGCGCTCGTGCCGCGGCTCGCGATCACCGCGCCGCAGGGCTCGCTGATCGGCGACTTCTCGGCCGAACGCATCGACATCACCTTGCCCGGAACGAGCGGCGTGCTGCGCCTCGACGCGCCGCGCTGGCATGCGCTCGACGCCAATCGCGGCGACCGCGGACGCTGGCTGCGCCTGACGATCGCGACCCTGCACGCCGACCGCGTGACGCTTCTGCGCCGACCCGCCACCACGCCGGCGACGAACGAGCCGGCGTCGCCGCCCTCGTCATTGCGGCTGCCGATCGAGATCGAGATCCTCGAGGCGAGCGTCGATGAGCTGCGCCTCGGCAGCGCCGACGCTGCGCCGACGCTGCGCGCGCTGCGCGGTCGTGTTCACCTCGGTGCCGACGGCGGCGCGCAGCATCGCTTCGACGCCCTGACTGCGACGCACGAGCAGGCGGCCGCCACGGGCCGCGCCAGCGTCGCCGCCGATTCGCCCTTCGAGATCGACGCGCGTCTCGCGCTGGCGTCGCCGGCATCGACGCCGGCCTGGCAGGCGAATGCGAGCGCCAACGGGCCGCTCACTTCCTTGAGCGTCGAAGCGACGGCACGGGTCATGCCCTCGCCCACTCACGGCGCGCAATCGTTCGACGCCAAGGCGCTGGTCCGCCCGTTCGCCGCCTGGCCGCTCGGCGATCTGCACGCCTCGACCGACGCGCTCGACCTTTCGGCCTTCTCGAGCGCCGCCCCGGCGACGTCGCTGAGCGGCCATGCCATCGCCACGACGAGCGGCCTCGACCGCCCCGCCGCCGTCTCGGTCGAGCTGCGCAACGCGCGCGCCGGGCGCTGGAACGAAGGCCTCTTGCCGGTGCAGCTCCTCAGCGCCGAATTGCAGGCCCGCCCCGACGACCCGCGCGTCGTCGAGGTGCGCACGCTCTCGGCCGAGCTCGGCTCGAAGCGCCTGCCCGGCGGCCACATCGTCGCGCATGGACGCCGGGCCACGGATCGCTGGAACGTCGACGTCGACGTCGACAAGCTGCAGCCGGTCGCACTCGACGCGCGCGCGCCGGAGACGGTGCTCGACGGCAAGGCCTCGGCGACGGGAACGGGATTCGGCGCCGGCACCGCGGCGGGCACGTGGGCCATCGAACTGGCGGCCGACCTGGCCGGCCAGTTGTCGGACGGCCGGTTGCCGCGCGCGGCGCCGCGTGCCGCACGCTTGCATCTGGCGGCGCGCGCCAGCAGCAACGAGATCGATCTGCGCAACGCCGAGGCCAGCCTGGGCGCTGCCACGGCCACGCTCGTCGGCAAGCTGCATCGCAGTGCGGCGGCCAATCCCTGGCAGGCGACCGGCCGCGCCGGCATGATCGACTTCGACCCGGCGCCGTGGTGGCCTGGCGGCGCCGATGCGCTGCTCGGTCGCGGCGCCAACCGGCTCAATGCGAAGGGTGAGTTCGACCTCGCCTTGCGCGCCGGCGCAGGCGCGTCGCTGCTCGACCAGATCGTCGCCACGCGCGGATCGGCGAAGCTCTCGCTCGGCGCCAGCACGCTGGCCGGCGTGCCCTTGCAAGGCGAAGCGCGCTTTGCAAACGGCGATGGCACGGCGCTCCCGAGCTTCGACATCGTCGCTGCCGGCAACCATGTCAACGCGCAGGGACGGATCGGCCCGGCCGGCGCGCAGGACCACTGGCAGCTGGCCGTCGACGCACCGCAACTGGCGCGGCTGGCGCCGCTGGTGCACGGCCCCGGCAGTGCGGCGTCGGCGCCGGCCATCGGCGGCGGCTTGAACGCGACGGCACGCATCGACGGCCGCTGGCCCGACCTGAAGAGCGAAGGCGAGCTGCGCGGCACCGCGCTTCGCTTCGATGGCGTCGCCGTTCGCCAGGCCGAAGGGCGATGGCGACTCGGCAGCGCCGGCGACACCGCGGTGAGCGGCACATTCGCCCTCGACGGCCTGAACCTGTCGGGCCGCGACATCGCCCGGGTCCGCGCGCAGCTGAGCGGCACCGCGCGCGCACACACGGCCGAGCTGCGCGTCGAGTCGGACGCGCTGCCGCCGGAATGGGTCGATACGATCGCCGCGTCGCGCGGCCCGTCCGGTCCGACCGAGGCGGCCGCCCAGCCGATGACGCCAGCAGCCGCTGCGCTGTCTTCGCTCTCGTCTTCTACCGCGCCCTCCCCGGCCGCTGCCGCAAGCGCGCCGACGCCGTCCGGCCGCAGCGCCCTCGTGCTCAGCCTCCAAGGCGGCCTCGTCGACGCCGGCGGCGCGCGCGGCGCCGGCTGGGCGGGCACCGTGCACGAGCTGGTCGCGCAAGGCCTGGTCGCGCCGCGCCGCACCTGGCTCAACGCGCACGAGCTACGAGGCAGCGTCTTCTGGAGCGGTGGCCCGGCGCGCGCCTCGCTCGAGGCGGGCTCGGCCGAGCTGCTCGGCGCGACGACGCGCTGGCGTCGCATCGCCTGGCAAGGCGGCGATGCGCGCGGCGCCGGCGCCAGGCTCGAAGCGTCGGCGACGATCGACCCCTTGCCGATCGCGCCCTTGCTGCGCGCCCTGCAGCCCGACTTCGGCTGGGGCGGCGACCTTGCCGTCGGCGCCCGCATCGAGGTTCGCGGCGCGCCCGCGGCCGCCGTCGACGTCCTCGTCGAGCGGGCGCGCGGCGACCTCACCGTCACCGACGAGGTCGGCACGCAAAGCCTCGGCTTCACCGACCTGCGCGTGGCCGTCGCGGCCAAGGACGGCGTCTGGAACTTCACCACGCTGATCGCCGGCAGCACGCTCGGCGTCGCCTCGGGCAGCGTCACCGCGCGCACGAGCAGCGACGCACTCTGGCCCGGCGCAGCGACGCCGATCGACGGCAAGGTCGAGCTGCGCATCGCCAGCCTGGGCACTTGGGGACGCTGGGTGCCGGCGGGCTGGCGGCTGACCGGCGAGGTGCACGCCGACGCGCGCATCGGCGGCCACTTCGGCGCGCCCGAATACACCGGCCACGTCGAGGGCGCGAACCTCGGCGTGCGCAACTTCCTGCAGGGCGTCAACGTCAAGGACGGCAGCGTCGCCATCGCCTTGCAGGGCACGAGCGCGCGCATCGAGCGCTTCACGGCCAAGGGCGGCGGCGGCAGCGTGTCGCTTGCGGGCGAGGCGAGCTTCGGCGCGGCGCCGGAAGCCAACCTGAAGCTGAGCGCCGAGAACTTCGAGATGCTCGGCCGCGTCGACCGGCGCATCGTCACAAGCGGCGCCGCGGCGCTGCGGCTCGATGCGAAGTCGCTGGCGCTCGACGGCAACTTCAAGGTCGACGAAGGCCTGATCGACTTCACGCGCGCCGACGCGCCGACGCTCGGCAGCGACGTCGAGGTGATTCGCCGGCCGGCCGGCGTGCCGCCGCCCGCTGCCGCGACCGCCACCGCCGCACCGGCAATCGCGCCCGCGGCCGCGCCGGCGACCACGCCCGCGCCGCCGGCCGCGCGCAAGGTCGCGCTCGACCTGCGCGTGGCGATGGGCGAGAAGCTGCGCATCCGCGGCCGCGGCCTCGACGCCGGGCTGCGCGGCGAGTTGCACCTCACGTCGCCGGGGGGCAGGCTCGCCGTCGACGGCACGCTCCGCGCCGTCGACGGCACGTACCAGGCCTACGGCCAGAAGCTCGGCATCGACCGCGGCGTGCTGACCTTCGCCGGGCCGATCGAGAACCCGCGTCTCGACATCGAGGCGACGCGGCCGAACCTCGACGTGCGCGTTGGCGTCGTCGTCGCCGGCACGGCGCTCAACCCACGCATCCGCCTCTTCTCCGAGCCCGACATGAGCGACATCGACAAGCTGAGCTGGCTGGTGCTCGGCCGCGCCAGCGAAGGCGTGGGCCGCGCCGACACGGCGCTGCTGCAGCGCGCCGCGCTGGCGCTGCTCTCGGGCGAAGGGCCAGGCGTGACCGATCGCATCACGCACGCCATCGGCCTCGATGAGATCTCGGTGCGGCAGCAGGGTCAGGGCGACGTCAAGGAGACGATCGTCGGCCTGGGCAAGCAGATCTCGAAGCGCTGGTACGTCGGCTACGAGCGCGGCCTGAATGCGACCACCGGCAGCTGGCAGCTCATCTACCGCATCGCGCAGCGGCTCACGGTGCGCGCGCAGGCCGGCGGCGACAACTCGCTCGACCTGATCTGGACGCTGCGCTGGAAGTAGGACGTACCTCGTGCGCCAGCCCCTAAGGAGCCACGTCCCAGTCCGCTTTCTCGATGTGGTTCTGCAGGAACGCATCGACCGCCTTGGCCGCGTCGAGCTTTGACGGATCGAAGTCGAACTGCCCCTCGTGCGACGACCCGCCATCGAAGCTCGCCTTGAAGTGGATGGCGTTGCCGACCACCTCGTAGGTCGCCCGATAGCGAACGACCCGCCCGCTGCCGCCCTGCGTGTGCGTCCCTTCGATTGCTGCCATGTCGTGCGTCCGATCGATCGATCGCCGAGTATCGCGCGGGCGGGGCGGCAGGGGCTCAGGTCTTAAACTGCCGCCCTCGCCGCGCGCCCAGCGCGCCGCGATCGCTCGCCGTAGTTCAATGGATAGAACGGCCGCCTCCTAAGCGGCAAATACAGGTTCGATTCCTGTCGGCGGGACCACTGAGCGATTTCAAGCGCTCCACAAAAGTCCCACGCTGGTATGATTTACCTCGACAGCGAGCGACTTTGCGTCCGGAGCCGTCCCACACCGTCCACTGGCATCCGGGGGCAACTGGGGGCAACTTCTGAGGCTGTTGCCCCCACGGTTTCCGGAGTTGCCCCCATGGCTCTATCCGACACTGCGATCCGTAGCGCAAAGCCCGGCGCCAAGCCTGTGCGGATGTTCGACGGCGGAGGCCTCTACCTCGAAGTTGCTCCGAGCGGGGGCAAATGGTGGCGCCTCAAATACCGGCACGACGACAAGGAAAAGCGTCTCTCGCTTGGCACCTATCCGGATGTGAGCCTGAAGGCCGCCCGCGCGCGGCGCGATGAGGCACGCAGGCTGATCGCCGAAGGCGTCGACCCCAGTGCCGCGCGCCAGGACGCCAAGCAGGCCAAGCAGCGGGACGCGTTGATCACAGTAGAAGCGGTATCGCGGGCGTGGTTGGCTCACCGGGCTTCGGCGTGGACCCCGGGAACATTGGAGGCCATCACGGCCTCACTTGAGAATCATGTTTTTTCGGCGCTCGGCGTTCGCTCGATCCGGGAGATCGCCGCGCGCGACATCAAGCAGGTCGTGCAGGCGATCGACAAGCAGGGCTCCGGGGAAACGGCTGGGCGCGTGTTCCAGCGGCTGCGTTCGATCTACCGGTACGCGCTATCGGAGGATCTGGTCGAGGCGGACCCCACCTATCCGCTCAAGCCTGCGGAGATCTTTAAGCCACGAGACGTGAATCATCGACTGGCTCTCGCTGAGGCTGACATGCCGGCGTTCTTCGGCAAGCTCGATGGCTACGAAGGTGATCCTTCCACGAAAGCCGCACTTGAGCTGCTGATCCTGACTGCCGTCCGGCCTGGCGAACTGCGGGGCGCTCGGTGGAAGGAGATCGATGACTCCCGGTCACTGTGGCGGATTCCGGCCGAGCGAATGAAGATGGCGGCGGAGCATCTAGTACCGCTGTCGACGCAAGCGCTGGCGATCGTGGAAAACATGAAGTCTGTGACCGGCGGCGACGAGTTGGTGTTTCCCTCCCCGTTCTACCCTGGCAAGTCGCTGAGCGATGGAACGCTGAATAGCGCCCTGGCGCGCCTTGGCTACAAGGGCATTGCCACCGCGCATGGATTTCGGACGCTATTTTCCACCTGTGCCAACGAGGCCGGCTGGAACTCGGATGTCATCGAGAAGCAGTTGTCGCATGAAGAGCGGGACGACGTCAGAGGCGCCTACAACCGAGCACAGTGGCTCCCCGAACGGGTCAAGCTGATGCAGTGGTGGGCGGATCGCCTCGAAGCGCTGCGGAAAGGGGGGGCGCCTTCTCCGAAGATCCGAGCTCGTCGCGCTTCACGCAAAGCTTAGGGACGGTGCCAATGGCGACACCCGGAAAGAAGGTCGTCGACGAGTTCTACATACACCTATCGGCAGTCGAAGAGATCCAGGATGCGTCGGCGCGGCAGGCGATCGAACGTGCCATCCGAGGCCTGCCGCCTGCCACCCCGTACCCGCCGAACGTTGCGAAATTCAACGCACGAACGGGACGTGTATCACTCCTCTCCTATCCCGATTTCTTTGATCTACCGTTTCCGGTACTTGCAGCAAGCTGGGCGTTTCCGGCCGGTGCTTCAGTGCCAGCGTGGCACCGAACCTACGCCGACTCACTAAATCCGCCCATACTGCACCGCAAGGAACTGCTGCTTCCCTCGTCGCATCCGCAATACAACCGCTGGAGTCGGACCACTGCGACAGCCGAGAGCATTGGTCTCTTCGATGACGTAGCAACGATCGGCTTCCAACTCAACTGGAACCGACTCATCCAAAGCAAGGGCTACTGCCTCGTCGACGACGATTTTCTTCCTATCGGGAACGATGTCAGCGGCACGGCGGACGTCGCAGAGGGCGAGACACAGAAACCAATTCAACGTCACCTGACCGCACTGTCCAGGACCAGTCTATCGGCTCCCGTACAAATGCTTGTCCGGCACGGCCTACTCCGCTCGGGCGTCACCTTTTTCGACTACGGCTGTGGTCATGGCGGAGACGTTGCCGAACTCACCTCTGAGGGGATCGCCGCAAGCGGATGGGACCCGCACTACCTGCCAAATGGCCCGGCCATCCCGGCCGATGTCGTCAATCTCGGGTTCGTTGTTAACGTCATCGACAAATGTCGGCCAGAAGCAACGGGTGCTTTTGGCGCGCGCGCTATATAAAGCACCAATGGTCTTGGCTCTCGATGAGGCAACGAGCCACCTCGATATTCTCAATGAGCGAGCTTTAGCGAGCGAGCTTGCTCAGATGCAAATCACCAGGCTGATCATCGCGCACAGACCCGAGACGATCTCTGGGGCCCAGCGGGTCGTCGTGTTGAAAAACGGTCAGGTAGAAGAGTTGCTCCGCTCCGTTCCGCCGCCTGCCAGAGTTGCCGGTTCATAGGCTCCAGCCCATTCATCAAGCGTAAGACAGCGTCGCCCCGCCCAAGCCGTCCCGGATGTCGTCGGCTCGGGCTTCGACCCCCGCCGGGCGACTTGTGGAGATGCGGCGACTCGGAGTACTCTCACCCACCAGACTTCTTGGTACTTCCATGCGCCAACATCTCAGCGCTGTCCTTTGCGGGCTCCTAGTTGCGCTTCTTTGGGGCTACTTCGCCGATCTGCGGAACGGCCAGATTGGATGGTTCGTCGGGCGACTACTCTTCACGAGTTCTGTAGCACTCGCCGCGTCGGTACTCCTAAATCGCCGAAAAGCGCTCTAAACGTTCGACATGAGCGGCGGCGCAAAGGGCGCGAAGCGGCCTTTGGGACGTCCGCTCGATGGAGGGGTTAGGCGACACCGGCGGACGTGGCACCTACAACCCGTTTCGCGGCTGCACTTGAAATAGCTGCTCGAAGAGTAGACCGTCACTGCAATTACCTTGATCTTCCAATCTCCTTGAACCAACTGCCAGTCTTGCTGGAACCGGAAGTAGGCCAGACATGGCGAAAATGCCAAGCACTCCAGCCCCTCCGTCTGCCCGGGAACAGATGCCGACCGATCCGGCGGCGTAAGGCCAGACTCGGGAAAGACCGTTGTGAGCCGGAACATGATTGGATAGCCTGGAAGCGTTCCGCTCTGCGGCCGTGGAACGAAGAGGACTCCGAAGATCACACCTCGCTCCGCAGTAACGACTCAGTTCGCGCTAGGGTGTGTTGACATTCAGACAATGCACACGATCGAACCGACGAGGCTGATGAACGATGCGAACCGCTCTGCCAGCTTCTCGTAGCGCGTGGCGATGCGACGGTAGTGTTTGATGCGGCAGAAGAAGCGCTCGACGAGGTTGCGATGACGA
>JANXWR010000256.1 GCA_025351025.1 Burkholderiales bacterium
ACGTCATCCGCAAGGTCACGCCGGCCGGCGTCGTGACGACGATCGCCGGCACGGCGGGCCTGCGCGGCAGCGCCGACGGCACCGGCGCCGCGGCGCGCTTCAGCGATCCAATGAGCATCACCCTCGACTCGCAGGGCAACCTGTTCGTCGCCGACTTCAGCAACAGTCTCATCCGCAAGATCACGCCGGCGGGCGTCGTCACCACCTTCGCCGGAGGCGGCAGCGGGCCGGCGATCGACGGCCCGGGTGCCTCGGCGCAATTCTCGGGAACGCTCGGCATCGCCATCGATGCCGCCGACAACCTCTACGTCGCTGACGAGTTCCACGAGAGCATCCGCAAGATCACGCCGGGCGCCGTGGTCTCGACCTTCGCTGGACAAAACGGCGTCTCGGGCGACAACGACGGCACCGGCAGCGGGGCGCGCTTCAATGCGCCGAACAGCGTCGCGGTGGACAGCGCCGGCAACGTCTACGTCGGCGAAGGCAGCAGCGTCGTACGCAAGATCAGCCCGGCCGGCGTCGTCGTCACGCTGGCCGGCTCGGCCGGCAACGGCGGCTCCGCCGACGGCACCGGCGCCGCGGCACGCTTCAACTACACGCGCGGTCTGGCGGTCGACGCCGCCGGGAACGTCTACGTCGCCAACGCCAACAACTGCCTGATCCGCAAGATCACGCCGGCCGGCGTGGTGACGACGCTGGCCGGCACGCTCGCCGCCTTCAGCAGCATCGACGGCACCGGCGGCGCCGCGACCTTCAACCTGCCTTCCGGCATCGCCGTCGACGCCACTGGCACGATCTACGTCGCCGAGGAAAACGGCTTCGTCGTCCGCAAGGTCACGCCGGCCGGCGTCGTGACGACGATCGCCGGCGATGCCTCGCACTTCGGCAACGTCGATGCGACCGCCGCCGCGGCGCGCTTCAACTTCGGCGGCAATTTCGGCGGCCAGGCGACCACCGCGGTCGACGCGTCGGGCAACGTCTTTCTCACCGACTTCCAGAACTTTGCGGTGCGCAAGATCACGCCGGCCGGCGTCGTTTCCACCTTTCTCGCCGGCACCGGCGGCCCGCAAGGGCTGGCGATCGATGCCGCCGGCAACGTCTACCTCGGTACCGGGCAGACGGTGCTCAAGGTCACGCCGAGCGGTGTGAGTTCGCTCCTGGCAGGCTCGTCACAGGGTAGCGCCGACGGCACCGGCGCCGCAGCCCAGTTCGGCGACATCGCCGCCCTCGCGATCGACGCAGCGGGCAACCTCTATGCGACCGATTCGATCAACGACACGATCCGCAAGATCACGCCGGCCGGCGTGGTGACAACGATCGCCGGCACGCCGGGCACGGCGGGCAGCGCCGACGGCACCGGCGCCGCCGCGACCTTCAGCACGCCGAGCGGCATCGCCGTCGACGCCGCGGGCAACCTCTTCGTGACCGATGCGGAGAACGGCACGATCAGGAAGATCACGCCGGCCGGCGTGGTGACGACGATCGCGGGAACGGCCGGCGTCAGCGGCAACGCCGACGGCACTGGCGCGGCGGCGTGCTTCACCTTCCCGTTCAGCATCGCCGTCGACTCGACCGGCAATCTGTACGTCGCCGAGCTCCAGAGCGGCACGATCCGCAAGATCACACCGGCAGGCGTCGTCACCACCGTGCTCGGCGTGGCAGGGCAGATCGGCGTGCGCGTCGGGTCCGGCGGTCGCATCGCCCGAGCATCGGGGCTTTCGATGAGCGGCGATCACACGCTGATCCTGGTCAGTGCGAACGCCGTGCTCTCTCTGGCCCTGCAGTGATCGAGCCGGGCCAGGCGATGCGGGTCGCCTGGCCCGGACTCAGGGGATGAGCCGTCGGGCCACCTCCGCGGCGATCGCCAGGCTGGCCGTCAGCCCCGGCGACTCGATGCCGAACAGGTTCACCAGGCCGGCCAGGCCGTGCGCTTCCGGCCCTTGCAGCATGAAGTCGCGCACCTGCTCGCCCGGCCCTTGCAGCTTCGGCCGCACACCGCTGTAGGCGGGCGCCAGCGAGCCGTCGGGCAGGCCGGGCCAGTAGCGCCGGATCGCGGCGTAGAAGAGGGCGCTGCGCGCCGGGTCGACGGTGTAGTCGATGGCGTCGGGCGACGCGATGTCCAGCCATTCGACGTCGGGCCCGAAGCGCGCCTGCCCGGCGAGGTCGAGCGTCAGGTGCACGCCGAGCCCGCCCGGCTCGGGCACGGGATAGATCAGTCGGGTGAACGGTGAGCGGCCGGCGAGGGCGTAGTAGTTGCCCTTGGCGAACCAGGCGCGCGGGATGTGCGCCGGGTCCAGTCCGTCGATGCGATGCGCCATCGATGGCGCATGCAGGCCGGCCGCGTTGACGAGCAGGCCGGCTCCGATCTCGAGCGGCGCATCGCCGCCGACGCGAAGCACGAAGCCCTCCGGTCGTGCCACCGCGCCTTCGAGCGGCGAGCGCAGCACCAGGCTGCCGCCGGCGTTCTCCAGATCGCCGAGGTAGGCGAGCATGAGGGCGTGGCTGTCGATGATGCCGGTGGCCGTCGACAGCAAGGCGGCTTCGCCCTGCAGCGCCGGCTCGAGCGCGCGGGCCTCGTCGCCGCCCAGCCAGCGCAGGCCCTCGACGCCGTTGGCCAGCGCGCGTCGCTCGATCGCTCGCAGCGATTCGACCTGGCCGGGCGTGGCCGCGACGACGAGCTTGCCGCAGCGTCGGTGCGCGACGCCATGCGCTTCGCAGTAGGGATAGAGCAGGCGGCGGCCGGCGACGCAGAGTTGCGCCTTTAGCGAGGTCCGCGCGTCGTAGATGCCGGCATGGATGACTTCGCTGTTGCGCGAGCTGATGCCGTTGCCGATGCCCGACGTTGCTTCCAGCACGATCGTCTCGCGACCGCGCAGCGCCAGCGCGCGCGCGACGGCGAGGCCGACCGCGCCGGCGCCCACGACCACCGCATCGACGCGGTCCACGAGAAGGCGTCGCCGCCCGCCGACGTCTAGTCGCGATACCCCGGCAGCTCGCGGTCGACGATGCGCATCATGGCCTCGAAGAACAGCCGCTCGCGTTCGTCACGCGGATGGCGGTCGTCGGCGCTCGGCGTCTGCACGCGCGCCACCACCTCGTCGGAAAGCAACTGCAGCGGCCGGCCGGTGCCGAGCGCCAGGATCTGGTTGCGGCAGACGCGCTCGATGCGATAGAGCCGGCGATAGGCCTGGGCGACGGTGTCGCCGGTGACGACGACACCGTGGTTCTTCATGAAGAGAATGGGCTTGTCGCTCATCACGGCGGCGAGCCGCTCGCCTTCGGCCAGGCTGGCGGCGACGCCGGTGTAGTCGTCGTCGTAGGCGATCTGGCCGTGATAGAAGGCCGCGGTCTGGCTCGCCGGCAAGAGGCGGTTGTCCTGCAGCATGTTGAGGGCGATGGTCCAGGTCTGATGCGTGTGCAGCACCACGCGCGTGCCCGTGAGGCGATGGATCGGCGCGTGTATGCATTGCGCCGAAAGCTCGAGCGAGCCACAGCCGTCGAGGACGCGGCCCTGCTCGTCGAAGACGATCAGGTCGCTGGCGCGCGCCTCCGACCAGTGCAGGCCGAAGGGCAGGATCAGATACTGGCCCTCGCGACCGGGCACCGTCACCGTGAAGTGGTTGTCGATGCCTTCCTCGAGCTCGTGCAGGACCGCGAGCCGATGCGCCGCGGCCAGCTGGACGCGGGCCTCCGCCACCGCGTCGGCGGGGCGCGGCGAGATCAGGGGACTGACGGACATGGGCGGTCTCCGGGATGCGAGGAGGTCGAGCTTACGCGCTCGGCCACCGCCGGGAGGATCGGCCCGAGCTACTCCGGCTTGTCGACGCTGTTGACCGCTCTTGGGATGTCGGTGCTGCCCTTGGTGACGGCGCTCAGGATGTCCTTCTCGGGGCTCTGCGTCTTGCCGTTCAGCACCGTCTTCAAGTTCTGCGCCGCCCGCGTCACGTCGGTGAGCTTCGACTTCGCGGTTTCCAGACTCTTGGCCTGCTGCTTCACGTTTTCTGCAAGCTGGGCATTGGCGCCGTTGAGGTTGGCCGTCTTCTCGGAGATTTCCTTGGTCGCCGCCGTGACCGCCTTGTTGGCGAGGTCGAGCTTCGTCTGCGATGCCGTGAGCTGGGTCTGCGACGTGGTCGCCAGCTCGCGCTTCTTCTTCGTGTCGGGCGTGTCCGCCGAGGCCGCCACGGCCGCCGAGGCGGCCTTGACGGCATCGGTGTAGGCGCCGACGTCCTTCTGGTACATCTGCGGGATCGTCTTGGGCAGCGTGTCGAGCGATTTCTTGATGGCATCGATGGCAGTCTTGGCGTCGGACATGAGCGGCTCCTGAAGTTGGCGCGTTGTGTTCCTAACAACGGATTCGAGGCCCGGACTCCGCCACGCCGCCGCAACTCGCCTTTTGTTCAGGACGCGGCCAGGAGCGTTGTCGCCTCGGTCGTGGCCGGGGCGTCGTCGCCGGCTGCCTTCTTCAGCTGGACGAGCGCCGCACGCAGCGTCGCTTGGGCGCTCTCGCCCTGGCCCAGTGCTCGCTTCACGAGTCCTTCGGCGACCAGCGCCTGACCCAGCCAGGCGGAGCTGGCCAGACCCTCCGCTGCCTGGCGCGCCTGCGCCACGGCGAGGTCGGCGTGGCGCGCCGCCTCCGCGTTGCGACCCGCCGCGCTTTCGTCGCGCGCCAGCAGGGCGAGCGCTTCGATGCGCAGCGGCGTCTTGTCGGCGGCTGCATCGAAGAGGCTGATCGCTTGCAGCAAACGCTCGCGCGCCACGTCGGGCTGATGCTCGGCGCGCGCGATCCGTGCCGCGAGCAACTCGAGCGCGCCGAACAGCGCGTGGCCCGGCGGCAGCGTCGCTGCCAGTTTCTCGCGTGCCACCGCCAGCAGGCCGGAGCAGCGCGCCAGGTCGCCGGTCTCGCACCAGGCGGGCGCGCCGTAGAGCGCGAACACGCCGGCCCAGCGAGTGTCCTTGCGCTCGGTGGCCGAGGCGAACGCCAGCTCGGTCATGGCCTTCGCATCGTCGAATCGGCCGAGCACGATCAGCGCATGCGCGCGATTGCCTTCGAGGATCGCGTCGAGCTCGCTGTTGCCCGAGAGGCTGCGCGAGATGGAGAGCCCGCGCGCCGCCATCTCTTCGGCGCGCAGCGGCTGCCCGGCGGCGTAGAGCATGCGACTGAAGTTGTTGTAGCGCAGCACGTTGCGGGCGGTCTGGGTGCGGCCCATGCTGGCCATCTCGGCGAGCGAGCGTTCGTAGGCGTCGATGGCTTGCGCCGTCTTGCCGAGCCGGCCGTAGGCCTCGGCGACGACCATGCGGATCGAGTTCGCCATGACGCGCTGATGCGGCAGCGGCGTGCCGAGCGCCACCAGGGCTGCCTGCGCATCGTCGAGCATCGCCTGCGGCCGGCCGGACTGCGCATGCAGGTCGGCGCGCATGTGCAGGCAGGCGGCGAGCACCGAGTTGTCGGGCTCACGCTCGGCGCGCAGGCGGTCGATCGCCTCGCCGAACAGGGTCAGCGCACGCTTTGCCTCGTTCTGGTCTCCGTAGGTCGAGGCAAGCAGGCAGTCGACGTTGCTGAGGAGGTCCGGGCTGCCCGCGGCGCGCGCCGAAGCCTGCGCGCGCAGCAGCACCGCCTTCGACTTTTCCGACTCGAGCACGTTGCCGTATTCGATGCCGAGCATGAGCTGCAGCCGGCCGCGGCTCGCCGGGTCGTCGGCGAACTGCTTGTCGGCGAGCTGCTCGGCGCGCGCCAGCAGCTGCGACGCGGTGAGCGGCGTCGCGTTGCCCTGGCTGACGAGAAAGCTCACCAGGTCGTTGGCGGCGCCGGCGTAGGTCAGCTCACGCAACGCGTTGTCGCGCTCGATCTGCGCCTGCGCCGCCTGCTGCTCGGCGCGCCGCGCCTGGGTCAGCGTGCCGACCAGGCCGGCAACGATGGCCAGGAAGGTCAGCGCACCGCCCGCCACCGCGGTGCGATGCCGCGCCACGAAGCGCGCCGCGCGATAGCCGAGCGACGGTGGCCGCGCCGCGATCGGCTCGCCGGTGGCCCAGCGGCGCAGGTCTTCGTCGAAGGCGTCGACGGTCGCGTAGCGCTCGCCCGGCGCCTTGCGCAAGGCCTTGGCGGCGATGATCTCGAGATCGCCGCGCAGCTGCCGTTGCAGCCGGCCGACCGAGGTGCCGCGCGCCGCGGCGACGGCGGCGAGCTCGTCCGGCCCGGCGCGTCGACCGGCGCCGATCGCCGCCGAGAGCAGCATCGGCTCGCCCTCCAGCGTCGTGCGCAGCAGGTCGGCCGCGGTCGCGTTCGGCGGCGCCGTCGGATGCCGGTCGGCGAGCAGCTGGTAGAGCAGGATGCCGAGCGTATAGACGTCGGTGGCGGTCGTGATCGCCTCGCCGCGCAGCTGCTCGGGTGCGGCGTGGTCGGGCGTCAGCACGCCACGCAGGCCGCCGGTCAGGTCGGTCACCGCCTCGTCCTGCTGGCCCTGCAGGAGCTTGGCGATGCCGAAGTCGAGCAGCTTGACGTTGCCGTCGCTGCTGACCAGGATGTTGCTCGGCTTGATGTCGCGGTGGATGACGAGGTGGCGATGCGCATGCGCCACCGCGCCGAGCACGTGGCGGAACAGGGCGACGCGCGCCTCGACGCCGAGGCCGCGCGCGTCGCAGTAGCGGTCGATGCGCTCGCCATGGACGAGCTCGAGGACGAGATAGGGCTGCCCGGTCGGCGAGACACCGGCGTCGAGCAGGCGGGCGATGTGCGGATGCGAGAGGCGGGCCAGGATCGCGCCCTCGCGCTCGAAGCGGCGCGTGCCGGTGGCGCCGACCAGCGAAAGATGCAGCAGCTTGACCGCGGCCAGCCCCTCGAAGTGGCCGTCGGCGCGACGCGCCTGCCAGACCGCGCCCATGCCGCCTTCGCCGATCGGCGACTCGAGCACCCAGGCGCCGAGGCAGGTGCCCGCGAGCGACGTCGATGTGGCCTCGCCGATGCGGTCCGCGGCGGCGACGCCGGAAAGAAACTGCGCCGCCTCGGCGCGACCGGCGTCGGTGAGCAGCGCCTCCAGCTCGCTCGCCAGCGCGACGTCGCCGGTGCGGCGCAGGCCCTCGAGTCGACCTGTGCGCTCGTCGGCAGTCAGGTCCCAGAGCTCGTCGAGCAAGGGACTGAGTCGCTTCCAGGTCTGTGGGTCCGGAACGGTCATCGCGCGAGTCTA
This sequence comes from Burkholderiales bacterium, assembly GCA_025351025.1. Lineage (GTDB taxonomy): Bacteria > Pseudomonadota > Gammaproteobacteria > Burkholderiales > Burkholderiaceae_C > Schlegelella_A. The sequence continues at coordinate 7,182 of JANXWR010000256.1, forward strand.
GGCGCGGCGAAATAGGCCTCCTGCCGATCGTTACTTCCGGTGACATGACGGCTTTCGGCGGCGGTTTTCGCTCTTATCGAGAGACAGGGGATGTCTGCCTTTGGCAGCGCGTCGACACATGTCGAAGGAAGAGGAGACTTGACATGACTAAGCGACAGCGCTGCGAGCGTGTCTTGGCGTCGACCCTGATGACCATGGCCATGCTGACGGCGGCCAACGCCGGCGACGACGACGACCGACGCCGGCCCGACCGACCCCAGCTCCACAACGCATTCAACGACAGCGGCGTGGCGGTGACGATCAGCACGAACGGCTTCATCGATCGCCGCAACCCCTTCTTTCGCGAGCTCGGCACCAACGAACGCAGCTGCGTCACCTGTCATCAACCGACCGAAGGCTGGACGATCACGCCCAAGGGCCTCGCGGAACGGTTCCGGCAGACGCGCGGCACCGACCCGGTCTTTCGCACCAACGACGGCGCGAACTCGCCGCAGGCCGACGTGTCGACACCGCGCGCTCGCGAAAAATCCTACAGCATGCTGCTCGCCAAGGGCGTGATCCGGGTCGGCTTGCCGATCCCGGCGGGCGCCGAGTTCGAGCTAGCCGCCGTCGATGATCCGTACCGCTACGCGTCGGCGGCGGAGCTGTCGCTGTTCCGCCGGCCGCTGGCCTCGACCAACCTGCGCTTCCTCAGCACCGTCATGTGGGCGGCCGCGAGACGCTGCGCGATGCGACGTCGACCGATTGCATCTTCAACACTACGACCTGCTTCGCGCCGCTGCACTTCGACTTGGCGACGCAATCCAACGACGCGACGATCGGCCATGCGCAAGGCGCGCTGCCCCTCACTACCGACCAGCGCAACGCGATCGTCGACTTCGAGCTCGGCCTGCACACCGCGCAGCAGCAGGACAACGACGCCGGCCGCTTGAACATGCACGGTGCGAACGGCGGCCCGGCCTTCCTGACGGGTGTCGTCTCCTACTTCGGCATCAACGACACGCTGGTCGGCGACTACAAGACGCACGCGCCCTTCACGCCGACAGCGATGACGCTCTACCAGGCTGGCAGTCCTACGTGCCCGACGCGCAAAGCTCGGACCTCGAGCGCCGCGACCGCGGCGTCGCCGCGGCGCGCCAGTCGATCGCGCGCGGCCAGGCGCTTTTCGACAGCAAGCCGATCGCGATCGCCGGAGTCAGCGGGCTCAACGACGACCTGGGTGTGGCGCTGATCCAGGGTACCTGCACGAGCTGCCACAACACGCCGAACGCCGGCAACCACTCGGTGCCGCTGCCGCTCAACATCGGCCTGGCGGACGCGAGCCGAAGAACGCCGGACATGCCGCTCTACACCTTGCCCAACACGACGACCGGCGCGACCGTGCAGACCACCGATCCGGGCCGCGCCCTGATCACGGGCAAGTGGAAGGACATCGGCCGCTTCAAGGGCCCGACCCTGCGCGCGCTGGCGCCGCGGGCGCCCTACTTCCACAACGGCTTCGCCAAGGACCTCGACGCCGTCGTGCAGTTTTACGACGATCGCTTCGGCATCGGCTTCACGACCGAGGAGCGCCAGGACCTGGTCGCCTTCCTGAAGGCCTTGTAGCGACGACGCGCCGTCGGCGGCCGAGGTTCAGCCGCCGGCGGCCAGGGCACGGAAGAGCAGCGCGCGCGCCTTCTCCCACTGGCGTTGCACGGTGCGCTCGGAGACGCCCTGCATCGCCGCGATCTCGGCGACGCTGAAGCCGCAGAAGAACTTCAGGTCGACGACCTGGGCGAGCTCCGGCTCCAGCGCGGCAAGGTCGTCGAGGGCGATGCCGACATCCGAGAGCACCGGCTCGGCCAGGTCCTGCGCCGTCTGTGTGTCGAGCGAGGTGATGTCGAGGCCGCCGCCGCGCTTTTGCGCGCCGCGCTCGCGCACGTGATCGATGATCAGGGTGCGCATGGCGCGGGCGGCGTAGGCGAGGAAGTGGTACTTGTCGGGAAAGGCGAGCGCCTGGCGTTGCGAGAGGTCGAGGTAGGCCTCGTGCAGCAGTGTCGTCGCGCCGAGCGGTGCGCCCGGGCCGGCGCGCGCCGTTTCCCGGCGCGCCAGGCGGTGCAGCTCGTCGTAGAGCTGGGCGAACAGGGAGTCGGTGGGCGCTTCGTCCGCCGTGGCGGTCGGCACGGCGGCATCGTCGTGGGCGCCGGAGGATTCGGCCGGCTTGTGCATGCGGGCATTCTGCATGCGTCAACTACCCGAGAGCGGCATCGCCCTCCCCCCGAACGCGGGCTTGACCCTCAGCCCGCCGCGAGGGCCGTCGCCACCTTGTGAATCGCCGTTCCGGCGTGCAGTGGATCGAGCCAGCGCAGCACCATGACGGCGTCGATCGCCGGGTCGACGCACACATAGTGGCCGCCGGCGCCGAGCATGAAATACGCCTGCGTCGAGGCGCCGCGAAAGGCCAGGCCGTCGCGGTTCAGCCAGAGCAGCTGCCCGTAGAAGGGCGCGATCGGGCAGGGCATGACCATGTGCGCGATCCATGCCTCGTCCAGGATGCGATGGCCCTTGCTCATGCCGCCTTCGAGCAGCATCTGGCCGATCCGCGCCTGGTCGCGGGCGCTGATCGAGACGCCGGCTCCCCAGTGCGTGCCACCGGGCACCGAGGGGACGCGGCCGACGCCGGGCAACTCGATCCAGGCATCGTCGTAGCCGCGCCAGGCAAAGCCTTCGCCGCCGCCCGAAGGCAGCAGCACCTGCTCGAGAAAGACCTCGGCAGCGACCGGCGGAACAGGTGCAGCAGGGCCAGCGCGAGCTGGTTGATGCGCACGTCGTTGTATTCCCAGTAGCTGCCGGGCGCCTGCAGCGGTCGCGCGCCGCCCTTCGGCCCGGCGGCGGGGCGCGGATCCTGCGCCACCTTGCGCCAGCGGTCGACGGTGTCGGGCAGGCCGAAGCAGGTGCCTTCCCATTCGCTGGTTTGCGTCAACAGATGGGTCCAGGTGACGGCGCGGTTGTGCGCGCTGCCGTCGAAGCCGATGCCGGGCAGGCGGGCCGCGACCGGCTCGTTTTCGTCGCCCAGCAAACCTTCGCGCTGCGCTACGCTCACGAGCAACGCGAGATAGGTCTTGGCGACGCTGAAGGTCAGCTCGGCGCGCGCCGGCTCGCCCCAGGCCGCGAGCTCCTGGCCGTGCTGCCAGACCACGCCTGACGGCCCGCCGCGCACGTGCACCGGGCCGCGCAAGCGATTGAACGGCGGCGGGTCGTCGTGATGCACGCCCCAGGGCGTCTCGCCGGGGCCGGGTGGGGCGAAAGGGTCGCGCGGCCAGGGCGTCTCGTGCGCCTGCGCGAAGCGCACGGCGTCGTCCAGCAAAGGATGCATGGCGGCATCGTGCCAGACGGCGGCGGAAGATTTGCGCGTCGCTGTCGAAACGTACCCTCGCGATTCGTCGTATACCTGTCACATCCACCGCGGAGAAATGCGATGTCAAGCTCAGGGTCCATGGATTTGCGGTCTCGCTCGACGGCTACGGCGCCGGGCCCGACCAGAGCCTCGAGAACCCGCTCGGCGCCGGCGGCATGGCGCTGCACCAATGGGTCTTCGCGACGCGCACCTTCCAGCGCGTGCATGGCGCCGGGGGCGGCAACGCCGGCGTCGACGACGACTTCGCGGCGGCGGGCTTCGCCAATGTCGGCGCCTGGATCCTCGGCCGCAACATGTTCGGCCCTGTGCGCGGGCCGTGGCCCGACGATGCGTGAAAGGGCTGGTGGGGCACGACCCCGCCGTACCACGTGCCGGTCTTCGTGCTCACCCATCACCCGCGCACGTCGATCGAGATGGACGGCGGCACGACCTTCCACTTCGTCACTGACGGCATCGAGGCCGCGCTCGATCGCGCCAGGGATGCCGCCAAGAGCCAGGACGTGCGTCTCGGCGGCGGCGTCGCGACGATCCGCGAGTACCTGAGTGCCGGCCTCGTCGACGAGATGCACCTGGCGATCTCGCCGGTCGTGCTCGGCCGTGGCGAGTCGCTGCTCGACGGCATCGACCTGCCCGCACTCGGCTTCGCGTGCAGCCGCCATGCCACCACGCCGGCGGCGATGCACGTCGTCCTGACGAAGGCGGGCGCGTCGCCGACCTGAAGCCGCGGCGCGCCTCGTTAGCCGGCGATCTCCACTTCCGCCTCGACCTCGACCGGGATGCTGAACGGCAGCTCGAACAGGCCGACGGCGCTGCGCGCATGGGCGCCGACCTCGGGACCGAAGACCTCGAGCACGAGGTCGCTGAAGCCATTGATGACGGAAGGCTGGCGAATGAAGCCGGGGGCTGAGTTGACCATGCCGAAGACGCGCGTCCAGGCGGTGATGCGGTCGAGGTTGCCGAGCGCGCGCTGCAGGCTGCCGAAGACCGAGAGCGCCACCAGCCGCGCGGCCGCGTAGCCCTGCTCGATCGTCAGGTCGCTGCCGACCTTGCCGAGCGGCTGGGCGAGCGAGCCGTCGGCGTTCTGCGGGCCGTGGCCCGAGACGAAGGCGCGCGTGCCGACGACGCGCACCATGGCGAAGGGCAGAACGACGCCGGGCGGCGGCTTTAGGGGCGCGGGCAGCACGAGGCCGAGGGCGGCGAGCTTGGATTCGATGTGGGCCATGGGTGGTCTCGGGATCTGGGTGGGTTGCGCGGCTTGCGACCGCGGCGGATGCCGTCTTGCGGGGCGACTAGGGCGTGTTAACACAAACGTAGTCCATCAGCTATCAGCGCGAAGCTGATGAGGCCGAGGAACATCACATCGAGTTTCTCGAAGCTCGAAGCGCGAGAAGATGCGGCGGAACCCCTTGAGGCGCCGGAACAGTCGCTCTACCTCATTGCGTCGCTTGTACATCTCTCGGTCGTACTCCCAGGGCTCGGTGATGTCCCAGGCGTAGTTGGAACTTAGGTTCTTCCGGACTATTTGTGGGCGTTTGACAGGCAATCTGAGCGTGTGATGTGACACGAGTTGCCGACCGCATACGTCCTGTCGCAAGCGACGCCCGGCTCGCCAGCTCTG
>JANXWR010000268.1 GCA_025351025.1 Burkholderiales bacterium
CGCCTCCCGTGACGAACAACGAAGGAGGCGGCACCGTCAGCGTCATCTCCGGCACGTCGCCGGCGACGACGCCCGGCGTCGGCACGTCGAGCCCGCCGGCCGCGCCGCTCACCGCCGTCCTGCCGCCGGCGCCTTCGGCCAGCCTGCCCGGCGCGACGACGATCGGACCGGTGAGCGCGCCACCGAGCGGTCAGCCGCCCAGCGTGTCGCCCGGCACGACGAAATGATGCGATCTCGTACTGATGGTGACGGGGAGCCTCGGCGCGATCCGAGTCGCTGCCGCTAGCCGAGCAGCGTCTTCGTCGCCGTGGCCAGCGTCTGTCGCGTCTTCGCGTAGGCGCGCCAGGGGTCGTCGTGCTCTTCGATGCGCTCGTGCAAGTTGCGGATCGTCCAGTGCGCGCCGCCGCTGAGCGCGCCGAGCTCGTCCCAACGACATGGCACCGAGACGCCAAGGCCGGGCCGGGCGCGTGCCGACCAGGCGCAGGCGGTGGTGGCGCCGAAGCCGTTGCGCAGGTAGTCGACGAAGATCCGGCCGACGCGGTTCTTCGGCCCGCTTTTGGCGACGAAGCGATCGGGGATCACCGTCGCCATGTGCTCGACGATCGCCTTCGAGAGCGCCTTCACGGTGTCCCAATCTTCCTGCGGCACGATCGGCACGACGACGTGCAGTCCCTTGCCGCCGCTCGTCTTCAGGAACGACGCGAGACCGAGCTGCTCGAGCAGCGATCGCGTCAGCTCGGTGCCTTCCTGGATCTGCTTCCAGCTCACGCCTACGCCGGGGTCGAGGTCGAAGACCATGCGGTCCGGCCGCGTCGTGTCGCGCGTCGTCGCGTTCCAGGTGTGGAACTCGATGACGTTGGCCTGCGCCGCGCCGATCAATGCGGTGAAGGAATCGACCTCGACCATCGGCTCGTGCTCGGGCGAGATTGCCGGATCGAGCTCTTTCAGGCCAGGGATCTTCAACGACTCGGCGTGCTTCTGGAAGAACAGGTGGCCGTCGATTCCCGCCGGCGCCCGCACCAGCGACACCGGCCGCTCGACGAGGTGCGGCAGGATCAGCCTGGAGACGGCGAGGTAGTGGTCGACGACGTCGAGCTTGGTGATGATGCCGCTCGATTTGTCGACGACACGCTCGGGATGGCTGATGCGGATGCCTTCGACGCTCGCGTCGGCGCCCGCCTTCCTAGTCGTCTTCAGGGCGGCGTTTGCGGCGCGGCCTCGCGCTGGCGCCTTCACCGCCACGACCTTGGCGTCGTCGGTCTTCCTGGCTGCGACCGCCTTGTCCGTCGCGGACCGCCCGGGCTGCACGGGTTTGTCCGGAATCGTCAGATCCGACAGCACGCTGGCCGGCTCGGCTGCGACGACGCTGTATTTCGACGACGGTCGCGCCGCTTCGTCGCGCTCTTTGATGAGCAGCCACGGTTCCTGGCGCTCGTTGGCGTGGCCGTGCATGCGCACCAGGGTCCAGCCGCCGCCGAGCTTTTCGCCGTGCAGCTGGAACTTGAGCTTGCCCGCCGCGTAGCCGGCGCGCGCGTCGCCGCTCGGCTCCCAGGTGCCGCGGTCCCAGACGATGACCGTGCCGGCGCCGTACTGGCCGGCCGGGATCGTGCCCTCGAAGCCGCCGTAGTCGAGCGGGTGGTCCTCGACATGCACCGCCATGCGCTTGTCGGCGGGGTCGAGGCTCGGCCCCTTGGGCACCGCCCAGCTCTTCAGCGTGCCGTCGAGCTCTAGCCGAAAGTCGTAGTGCAGGTGGCTCGCCGCGTGCTTCTGGATCACGAACGAGAGCGCGCCGCGCACCGAGGCCTTGCCGCCCTGCGGCTCGCTGGTGATCTTGAAGTCGCGCTTCTTGCGATAGGGCTGGAGGGCGTCGCTCATGGCTGGGCTCTTGTGGTGATGGCGGCCGGGTGCCAACCCGGGGCAGACATCGTGCCCGAGTTGGACAAGAATCGGCGCCATGCTGATCCCCGCCACCCCCACGCTGCCAGAGATCAACGTGCGCAAGATCGTCGTGTCGGTCGAAGACGTCTGGCACGACAACGGCCCGCGACTGACCCTGCCGCTGCGCCGTGGCTGCTGTGCGGCGGCGGTAAAGAACCCGTACGCCGGCCGCTACGTCGAGGACATCACGCCGATGATGGAAGCCCTCAAACCGCTCGGCCGCGAGATGGCGACGCGCTTGGTCGCGGCGCTTGGCGGCGCCGACTGGATCGAGTCCTACGGCAAGGGCGCCCTGGTCGGCCTGGCCGGCGAGCTCGAGCACGGCGCGCTCTGGCACGTGCCCGGCGGCTATGGCATGCGCGACCTGCTCGAAGGCTCGCACGCCATCGTCCCTTCGACG
>JANXWR010000428.1 GCA_025351025.1 Burkholderiales bacterium
GAGAACGAGTTGGCAACGACGAAGGCCATCGGCCCGTCCTTGCCGCGCGCCGCCGCGAGCGCACGCACAGCATAGGCGTCTTCGACGATGCCGTCGCCGAAGCCCTGATAGGCGAGGTCGAGGTAGGGCAGCAGCTCGCGCTCGGCAAAGAGCGGGATGAGCGCGTCCCACTGCGCGCGTGTCAGGTCGACGCCGGTCGGGTTGTGGCAACAGGCGTGCACGAGGACGACGCTCTTCGCCGGGATGCGCCGCAAGGCATCGCACATCGGGTCGAAGGCGAGCGCGCCCGTCGCGGCGTCGTAGTACGGATAGGTGTGGACCGTGAGCCCCGCGCCCTCGAACATCGAGCGGTGGTTTTCCCAGCTCGGGTCGCTGACCCAGACCTCGCTGCCGGGCAGCCAGTGGGCGATGAAATCGGCGCCGACCTTGAGGCCGCCGCTCGAGCCGACCGACTGGATCGTCGCAACACGCTTCTTGGCGAGCGCCGGGTGCCCGGTGCCGAACAGGAGCAGCTGCACCTGCTCGCGGAAATTGGCTGCGCCCTCGATCGGCAGATAGGGTTTGGGCGCGTTGCGTGCGACCACCATCGCCTCGGCGCGGCGCACCGAATCGAGCACCGGGATGCGGCCGGCGTCGTCGAAGTAGATGCCGATCGAGAGGTTGATCTTGTGCGGTCGCGGATCCTTCTGAAAGTCCTCGTTCAGACTCAGGATCGGGTCGCCGCCGAACGGCTCGACATGCTCGAACATGGTCAGGCGCCGGGCCGTCCCAAGCCTGACCGCGCACCCTCGGGCGGCAGCGAACTAAGTGAGCGTGGGGGCAACATTCGGATCAGCCCGCCAGGGCCGCTTCGATGTCGCCCTTCAGCGACTCGGGCGAGTCGTTGGGCGCGTAGCGCTTCAGCACCTTGCCGTCCTTGCCGATCAGGAACTTGGTGAAGTTCCACTTGATCGTCTTGGTGCCCAGGATGCCGGGGGCTTCGGCCTTCAGCCATTTCCAGAGCGGCGGCGCCTTGTCACCGTTGACGTTGACCTTGCCCATCATCGGAAACGTGACGCCGTAGTTGAGCTGGCAGAACGATGCGATCTCGTCGTTGGAGCCCGGATCCTGGGCGCCGAACTGGTTGCTCGGAAAGCCGACCACGACGAGGCCCTTGTCGCGGTACTGCTCCCAGAGTTTCTCGAGGCCGCCGAACTGCGGCGTGAAGCCGCACTGGCTCGCCGTGTTGACGATCAGGATCACCTTGCCGCGCTGGCTCGAGAGATGCGCCGGCTTGCCGTCGATGGAGAGCGCTTCGAAGTCGTAGATGCTGTGCGGCGTGTCGGCCATCGCTTCCTCGTGGAAAGTTAGTGGCCGATGGTAGCCCGCGAGCGTCAGTGGCGCTCGGCCGGCGCCACTGCGGCGAGCAGGGCGCTGGCGACGATCAGGCCGCCGCCAAGGGCCAGCCGCGGCGTCAGCGTGCCGCCGCCGAAGGCCACCGCCGAGCTCGACGCGAAGACGACCTCGGTGAGCATGACGACCGAGGTGCGATTCGCCGGCAGCCGCGCCGCGCCGAACTGCAACGCCAGGTTGCCGGCGAGAAAGAGCACGGTGAGCACCGCCGTCGTCAGCAGCCAGGGCGCGGCCGGCGCCGGCGGCCAGGGCGCCTTTCCGCTCGTGGCGAGCGTGACAGCCAGCGTGCCGGCGACGATCGCGCCGCCGACGAACATCGCCAGCGCGCGGCCCTCTTCGGGCCGGTTGGCCTCGCGGCGCAGCATCACGTTGTTGAATGCGAACGAGAAGCCGCCGACCAGGCCGAGCCAGTCGGCGAGCGAGCGCGGCAGCGGCAACTGCAACAGCAAAGACGGTCGGCTGGCGTCGGCCGCCGCCTCCTGCCAGAGCACGATCGCCGCGCCGGCCAGCGCCAGCGCGACGCGCAGCGCCGCCGCCGTCGTGAAACGCTCATGCAGGACGACGCGCGCGAGCAGCACGGTCCAAAGCGGCATCAGGTAGAAGAGCAGCACTACGCGCACGACATCGCCGATGACGACGGCCCAGTTGAAGGCGGCGTTGGTCGTTCCCGAGGCGACGACGAGGAGCCAGAGCGCAGGCGTCGTCAGCACCTGGCGAAAAGCGCGCGGTCGGGCTGCGACGATGACGGTCGAGGCGAGCACGAAGACGATCGTCGTCGCCCAGAGCGGGTGCAGCCCGGCCGCCTGCAGCCAGCGGAATGGCCACCACGAGGTGCCCCAGACGAGGGCGTTGAGGACCAGGGCCAGCGCGGCGAGCCCGGCCGCCGCGCTCGGACGTGGCGGAGTCGCTGTCAATGCTTGTCGAGACGGGCGATCGAGATCAGGTGCGCGATCTCGACCGGATAGCGCGCGCAGTTCGACTGGTGCCAGCGGCGGATCAGCCACATCGTCACGGCGACCAGGCCGCCGAACACGGCGATCGCGGTGAACGCCTGCAAGCCGAACCGGGTCATGCCGGTGTAGAAGGCGCCGAGCCCGAGGATGCAGGCCTGCTCGTTGAAGTTCTGCACCGCGATCGAGCGGCCGGCGCCCATCAGGTTGGCGCCACGGTGCTGCAGCAGCGCGTTCATGGGCACGACCAGGTAGCCGCCGATCGCGCCGAGGATGATCAGGAAGGGCGCCGCCAGCCAGGCGTTGGTGATGACGTTCAGGCCGATCACGAGCACGCCCATGGCGATGCCGAGCGGGATCACGCTCGTCGCCTGGTCGAGCCGCACCCGCACCGAGGCGAACACCGCGCCGGCGGCGGTGCCGATGGCGACGACGCCGACCAGCGACGAGGCCTGCGTCGTCGTGTAGCCGAGCGCCGCCGCGGCCCAGGCGAAGACGATGACGCGCAGGTTGCTCGAGACGCCCCAGAACAGCGTCGTCGTGGCGAGCGAGATCTGGCCGAGCTTGTCGTTCCAGAGCCTGGCGTTGCAGTTCGAGAAGTCGCGGATCAGCACGCTGACGCTGTGCGCCAGCGGCTGCAGCGGCGCGTCGGTGCGCGGGATGCGCAGGTTGAACAAGGCGGCGACGATATAGAGCGTGACGATGACGGCGATCGCCGCCTCGGGTGCGGTGCTGATGCCGGTGTCGAAGATCGGCAG
>JANXWR010000281.1 GCA_025351025.1 Burkholderiales bacterium
GAGTCTTTCAGCCAGCGCGGAGGAGACGCCGGGGACCTGCTTCACGATGCGCTCGACCTCGCCCGTGAGGCGATCGATCTCGGCCAGGCTCGCCCCGGAAACCTTCACTCCGACCGGGCTCTTGATCCCGGTCGCGAGCATGTCGATGCGGTTGCGGATCGGTGGCACCCAGATGTTGCTGAGTCCCGGCACCTTGACGGCGGCGTCGAGCTCGTCGACCAGCTTGTCGGGCGTCATCCCGGCGCGCCACTCGGAACGCGGCTTGAACTGGATCGTCGTCTCGAACATCTCCATCGGCGCCGGGTCGGGCGCCGTGTCGGCGCGCCCGGCCTTGCCGAACACGCGAGCGACCTCGGGTACGGTCTTGATCATTCGATCGGTCTGCTGCAGCAGCTGCCCCGCCTTCGAGGCCGAGAGTCCGGGCAGCGCCGAGGGCATGTAGAGCAGGTCGCCCTCGTCGAGCGGTGGCATGAACTCGCCGCCGAGCTTCATCATCGGAATCACCGTCAGCCCCAGAGCAATCGCCGCCAGGACGAGCGTGACCTTCGGAAACCGCAAGACGGCCTCCAGAGCCGGCCGGTAGACGCCCATCAGGAAGCGATTCAGCGGGTTCGCCGTCTCGCGCGGAATGCGACCCCGGATGAGATAACCCATCAGCACCGGAACGAGCGTCACCGACAGTCCGGCGGCAGCGGCCATCGCGTAGGTCTTGGTGAAGGCCAGCGGCGAGAACAGCCGACCTTCCTGCGCTTCGAGGGTGAAGACCGGGACGAACGACAAGGTGATCACGATGAGCGAGAAGAAGAGGGCAGGTCCGACCTCGACGGAGGCCTCGCCGACAAGCGTCCAGCGCTCGTCGCTGCTCGGTCGTCTGCCGTTCTTCGACTCGAAGGCCTCGACGTGCTTGTGCATGTTCTCGACCATCACTATCGCCGCGTCGACCATGGCGCCGATCGCGATGGCGATGCCGCCGAGCGACATGATGTTGGCGTTGACGCCCTGCCACCGCATCACGACGAAGGCCGCCAGCACGCCGATCGGCAAGGCAACCACCGCGACGAGTGCCGAACGCAAGTGGGAGAGGAAGATCGCGCAGACCAGCGCGACGATGAGGAACTCCTCGATCAGCTTGGTACGCAGGTTGTCTGTGGCGCGATCGATCACCAGCGAACGGTCGTAGGTCGGGACGATCTCGACGCCTGGGGGCAGGCTCGACTTCAGTCCCTCGAGCTTCGCTTTGACGGCCTCGATCGTCGTGCGCGCGTTCTTGCCCGAGCGCATGACGACGACACCACCGGCCACCTCGCCCTGGCCGTCGAGCTCGGCGATACCGCGCCGCAGCTCGGGGCCGATCTGCACCGTGGCGACATCACGCAGCAGCACCGGAGTCGCATTCGTCGACGAGAGCGGAATGCTGCGAAAGTCGTCCAGCGAGCGCAGGTAGCCGCGCGAACGAACCATGTACTCGGCCTCGGCCAGCTCGACGACCGAGCCGCCGGCCGCCTGGTTGGCCTTCTGCAGCGCCTCCATCACGGTCGCCTGCGTGATGCCGAGCGCGCGCATCCGGTCGGGATCGAGGACCACCTGGTATTGCCGCACCACGCCGCCGATGCTGGCGACCTCGGCGACGTCGGGCACGGTCTTCAGCTCGAACTTCAGGAACCAGTCGTTCAGCGATCGGAGCTGACCCAGATCCTGGGTGCCGCTGCGATCGACGAGCGCGTATTCGTAGACCCAGCCGACGCCGGTCGCGTCGGGGCCGAGGGATGCGTTGGCTCCCGGCGGCAATCGGCTTTGCACCTGGTTGAGATATTCCACGACGCGCGACCGGGCCCAATACGGATCGGTCTTGTCGTCGAACAGGACGTAGACGAAGGAGTCGCCGAAGAACGAATAGCCCCTCACGGTCTTGGCGCCCGGTACGCTCAGCATCGTCGTCGTCAGCGGGTAGGTGACCAAGTCCTCGACGATCTGCGGCGCCTTGCCGGGGAAGGGTGTGCGCACGATCACCTGCGTATCCGACAGGTCGGGCAGGGCGTCGAGCGGCGTCTTCGAAAGCGACCACAGGCCTGCGGCGATCAGGAATGCCGTGGCGATGAGGACCAGGAAGCGGTTCACGACCGACCAGCGGATCAGGCTGGCGATCATTTCTTGACTCCGGCGGGGGCACGAGGCGTCGAAGCTGGAGCGACCGCGGGCGCGGCTGCGGCCATGTTGCCAAGGACCGAGCGAAGGCGCGCTTCGGAGTCGATCAGGAACTGTCCGCTGGCCACGACCTGATCGCCCGCGTTCACGCCCGAGACGACCTCGACCTCGTCACCGAAGTCCATGCCGAGGGACACGTCGCGCGGATCGAAACCACCTTGCGCGTTGCGCACGATGACGACGGCGCGCTTGCCGGTGCGTATGACGGCCTCCAAGGGCACGACCAGGCGTTCGCTCTGCGGCCCGGTGACTGCCAGTCGAAGCAGCATGCCGGGTATCAGCCGGCCGGCACGGTTGTCGACCTCGAACCTTGCCTTGAGCGTGCGCGTCGCCGTGCTCACCTCGGGAAGAATCTCGTTCAGCTCGCCCTCGAAGGTTTGCGACGCGTCGGCCTGCAAGGTCGCCTTGACCTTCTGGCCGCGACTCAGTCGCGGCGCTTCCGCCTCCGGCAATTCGGCGACCGCCCAGACCGTCTCCAGGCCGGCGATGCGGAACAGCGTCATCCCTGGCGCGACCGCCGCGCCCTCCCGGACGCCCAGCTCGGCGATCACGCCGTTGGCCGGCGAGGCGAGCGTGAAGCGGGCCTGCGCCGCACCGCTTGCCTCGCTGCGACGGACGAGGTCGTCCGGAACCGAGAGGGCGCGCAGGCGATCGCGTGCGGCCGCAATCAAGTCCGCGGAAACACCTGATCTCTCCAGCGCGATCAACTCGTTCTGAGGACCGATCCAGTCGGGAGCGAACACTGTCGCCAACGGCTGGCCCTTGCGCACGCGCTCCATGGGCGCACGCACGGCGAGATGCTCGATGTAGCCGGCGACGCGCGTCTGCACGGCGACATTCAGCCGTTCGTCGAACTGGACGGCGCCGACCGCATCGAACGAAGCCGACATTGGCGCGCGACGGACGCTGGCGTATCGGATACCCAGGCTCTGCTGCACCGCCGCGCTCACCTGGACCCCGCTCGACGCGCCGCTCTCGGCGTACACCGCGACGAGCTGCATGTCCATGAAGGGTGATTTGCCCGGCTTGTCGAAGCGCTGGCCTGGAACCATGGGGTCGTGCCAGTACAGAACGGCACGTCCCGTGGGCGCGGAGGCGTTGCCTGCAGCGGCCGCGCCGGTTGCCGACGTGTGCGGGGCGTCCATCCGCCCAAGGAAGAATGCAGCCACCGCGACGATCACGAAGCCAATCGCCAGGACCGAGACCTGAATGCGCTTCATGAAGACGCTCCCTGTGTCAGCGGCTTGTAGACCAGTCGTGCCCTTGTCCTGGCGAGGTCACGCTGCAGCGTGAGCAGTTTTCGCTGCACGTCGACCTCTGCGTGCCGGGCTTCGAACAACGTCACGAGGCTGGTCTGGTTGGACGCATAGGCGGCCAATGCCACCGAGGTTCGTTGAGCCGCGGGCGTCGCCACGCCGGCTCGGTAGCGATCGATGCGGTCCTGCAGGCGCTGTGCGTCGCTGGCCAGGCCTCGGTATTCAGCGACCGCCGCTCGCGTCGCCTCGGCCAGGTCTGCCTCGGCCTTGTCCACCAGCGCCAGCTTGGCGGCGGTGTCGCGGTCCTGACGCTGGCTCGGTGCCAACGGAATCGGGATGCTGACGCCGAACGTGACCAGGTCGGAGTAGCCGGTCCGCTGGCCGTACGAGACGTCCCAGGTCCAATTCGGATTGCGGTTGGTCGCGATGAGCGCCGCTTCCTGTCTTGCAAGGTCGACGTCGCGCCGCAAGGCGATCACGGCGGGATGGGCGCCCACGTAGTCCTGCTCCGTTGGCAGAGGCTCCTCCTTGGGAAGGCTCAGCTCATCTGCGCGTGATCCGACCCAGCGCTCGAGCTGGACAACGGCGGCACTTTGCTGCTGCCGCACTTCGGCCGATTCATCTTCGGCCGCTCCGCGAGCTCCTGTGAGTGCGAGCACCTCCTGGCTGTTCGCGTTCGCCGACGACAGCCGACTCCGCGCGGCCTCCAGCTCTTCATGGGCGTGATGCTCCGTGAGCGTCGCCAGCTTGAGCGCTTCGCCGGCGTAGAACGCGTCGAGATAGGCCAGGGCGGTCTGGAGGCGCGTGTCCGCCGCCGCCGCCTTGGCCAGGACGCCTTGCCGGTTGACCAGGGCTTCGGCAGCATTGCGGCGTGCCGCTCGCTTGTCCTGCGAGACCCACTCCTGGCTGAACCCGATGCGCTTCATCGTCATCGAGTCGCGCGTCGTGTTGAGGCGATCGGGACCGGTGACGGGCAGGTTGTCGACGCCGACGTTCAGCGTCGGATCCGGAAGCTGGCCGGCAGCCCGCGACGCTTCCGCGGCGCTCTGCAGGCTGGCGCGACCGGCGCGAACGGCCTCCGAGCGCTGCACCGCAACGTCGAGGGCGGTTTCGAAAGAGAGCGGCACCGCCTCGGCCAAGCGAGGCAGCAGCACCGCGGCCAATGCCGCTGCACGCACAAGATGGATGTTCATGGAAGCTCCGTGGACGAAGGAGGCGTGAGCCGGGAGCGGTCGAGCCGCTCCGGCGCCGGTCAGTCGACGGAGGTGTCAGACGCGGAGTCTGAGCGTGGACAGAAAGATCGGATCGGGCGGAGGCTGAGCCTCCGGTGCGGACCCACGCGGGATGGCGATCGCGTCGAGTACGGCCGGCGTCGCCGGAACGAGCAGGATCTGCACGACTGCCGGCAATGACGGGGAGGCCGCTTGCGCCAATTCGAACAGCCGCGCCAGGTCGACGGCGTGTTGATGGCAGAGGGACGGTTGCGCGGCGTCCGCGCCTTCGCACGGCATGCCGGCGACCATCATCTCGGCCATGCCGGCAGGATTCGCTTCCGCGGGACACACATAAGCCGCGAGCGCGAGCTGCGAGAAGAGCAGCGACAGCGCGACCAGGACGACGGTCTTGCAGCGCAGGAATTGGCGACGAGCAGACATTGCAGGCGAAGTGTATCGAGCAACTGGATCGACAGGTTCCAAGCGAAGGTTGCCGTGCTGCGGGTCAAGTTCGTCGTTGTTCGCGCGTCGGCCGCAACCGGCGCGTTTGGCCAGGTCCATCGCTCCTTCGGTTCAGGGGCGAGTGATCCCGTAGTTGAAATCGTTGAACGCGGTGACGCTGTCCGCCTTGGTCCAGACGCCGACGGCGCCGGAACCGCCGATGTGGGTGTCGTCGAAGTCGATGTAGCGCTTGCCGTCGAGCGAGACGCCGATCTTGCTGCCGGCAAAGTCGACACGAAGCGTGTGCCACTGTCCTGGCGCCACTGGTGCGTCGATGTACCTGAGCGTCTTGCGGCTGCCGCGCTCGGTGTAGTAAAGCGAGACGTTGTTCTCGAGCGCATTGGCGCGAGCGACGTAGTAATTGTCGCCGTCCTTCCAGCGCCAGACGACGCCGCCGGCCTGGTCTTCCCTGGCCGCGATCGGCTTGAATTTGACTTCGACCCATCCGTCGCTCAGCTTGGCGTCGGTCTTCACGCACCACGGAAAGGTCGCCGACCCCGATTGGCGAAGTACCTTGCCCTTGCTGGGTGCGCTCGGGTCGGCCTCGACGGTCCACTTTGGATTGCCTCGGCCGGTGGCCCCGCAGGTCCATCCCGACGGTGGTTGACCGACGACGCCGGTGTCGAAGCTGGTCGCGTCAGCCATGGCCTTCACCGACACGCACAGGAGTGCAACGCACAGAAGGGATCGCATCATCAACCCCTGAAAAGGTCATGTTGAAGCGAGGGCGCAGTGTCAGAAGCGGCGAGCAAACGATCGAGTGGATTGCCAGGTTCATGAGATCCCCTTGGGGTCGAGGGGACGACCCGCCGCTGGCCAGCCGTCGATCCCGCCGAGCAGAAAGCGCGCCTTGACGCCCTGAGCGCGCAAGCGAAGCGCGGTCGCCCTTCCGACCTCGTGGCCATAGACGCAATAGACCACGATCTCCTTGTCCCTGGGCACGTCGCGAGCCCACGCGTCGACCTTGGCCGGGTCGCGCCAATGCGCGCCGGGAATAAGCGTTTCGGCCTTCTCGAACATTCCGGCGCGGCGCACGTCGAGGACCTGCGCACTCGACAGGTCATCCTGGCCGGCGCCAAAAGGCTCGCTCGCGCCGTGGACGGCCTGTTGGTAGCGCGCATAGACCTGCGCCCAGTCGATGTTGGCCATGAACGCATCGACGTAGGCACCGGCCGCGGCGCCGAAATCCATGTGGTACGAATGCTCGTACATGTCGAGCGCGAGGATCGGAACACCGCCAGCCACGGCATGGGTGTGGTCGGCCGCCCAATGGTTCACCAAGGCGCCGTCGCGCGGAAGGAACGTCAACACCACCCAGCCCGAGCCACCGCCAAGCGCCTTGCCCATGGCGTCGAATTCCGCGCGCCACCGGTCGACGCTTCCGAAGTTGGCATCCAGCGCCAACGTCATCGCCGGCACCATCGTCTGCCCGTCGCCGCCGAGCGAGCCGAAGTAAAACTCGTGCAGCAGCATCGAGTTCGTAGCGATCAGTTCCTCGCGCTTGAGGCCGTTGAGCTGGAAGCCCGGTGCGCTTGTGAAGTCGAGTGCCTGCAGTTGGGCGCGGATCGCGTTGAGTCGCTTTACCGCTCCGGTGTAGTTGTTCGCATGGTGACTGGCGAGCAAACTCTCGGAGAGGCCCTTCAGCTTCGCTGACGAAGCGGCGAGGGGATGTTGCGTGAAGTCCATGGTGAATCCTCGGGAGTTATTTAGGCGTGCGTCATCAAGGGATGGACGAGGAGGCCGACGAGGGCGGCTGCCACGACGATCAAGGGCTCGGGGAGCTTCTTGAAGCGCCAGAGCAGTACCGCGGCCACGATCGCCAACCCGGCCGTGACCCAGTCCGTGATGGAGCGCTGGCCGATGACGAACACGGCCCCGGCGATCGCACCGATGGCGGCGGCCGTGACGCCGTCGATGAAGGCAACGATGCCCGGTCGCTTGCCATGCTTCTTGAAGTAGGGTGCGGGCAGGATGATGAAGAGGTAGCTCGGGACGAACGTGCCGAGCGCAGCGACGACAGCACCCCAGAAGCCGGCAACGAGGTAGCCGATGAAGCCGGTGGTGATGACCACCGGACCCGGTGTGATCATGGCCACCGCGACAGCATCGACAAACTGGCGATCCGTCAGCCAGTGGTATTCCTGGACCACGCCGCCGTAGAGGAAGGGAACGATCGCCAGGCCGCTGCCGAAAACGAAACTGCCGGCGTAGGCGAAGTAGGCACCGATCTGCCCGAGCTTGTGCCAGTCGACGTTGTCGAGTGCGAGCCCGGCGAGGAGTGGCGCGGCGAAGGAGTGCATCGCTCCGCCCGACCACGCCTTGGGTGGAGCGCGCACGAGCCAGACGAGAACGCCGGCGCCCAGAAACAGCCACACGATCTCCGACTTGGTGATCATGGTCACCGCCGCGCTCAGCAAGAAGGTGCCCCACAGCATCCTGTCCTTGCCGATGTTCTTCGTGGTCAGCTTGTAGGCGCCTACGGCGATGATGCCGATCACGGCCGCGCCGACGCCGTAGAACACCGCCTGCATCCAGTCGATGCCGCCATAGCGGGTGTAGACGGCGCCGATCGCGACCACCATGACGAAGGAGGGCAGCACGAAGGCGACGCCGACCAGGGTTCCGCCACGAATCCGGTAGTGCACGTAGCCGAGATAGATCGCGAGTTGCGCCGCCAGCGGCCCCGGCATGAGTTGCGCGAGCGCCAAGCCCTCCTTGTAGTCGCCCTCGGAGATCCACCTGCGCTTCTCGACCAGGTCGCGATACATGTAGCCGAGCAGCGCCACCGGGCCGCCGAAGCCCCACGTGCCCAGGCCGAGCATGTAGCGCACCAGCTGCCACAGCGTGTAGGAAGGTGGCTTCGGCGCCGCATCCGTCTCGGACGAGGCCGGGCTCATCGGCTGTTGCCCTTCTCCGCGCTGCGCTGCGCCTCGCGTTGGAAGTGCGCGTAGAGCGAATCGAGCACGTTGCTCATTTCCGCAAGGAGGAGGTCGTCGTCGTTGATCCGCTCACGTGCTCCCGCCATGACCGCCTCGAAGCCGGTCGCTTCGGGAACGGGCTCGCCGCCGACGTCGAGGGCATGAACGATCGTTCCCAGGCGCGCGAGGGCAGGGTCGCCATCGAGGCCGAAGCTTGCCAGCATCGTTTCGAAGGTGACGCGATCGCCGACATGCGTGAAGGTCGCACCATCGAAGTCGAAACCGAGCGCACTTTTGGGACATTCCGAAGGCTTGGCGAGCCAGCGAAACTTGGCGTCGGGATCGATGAAGCGGCGGATCAGCCAGGCGCTCGCCACCCGGTCGACCCACGGGCGGCGCCGCGTCGCCCAGGTCCGGCCACGGTACTTGCCGGCGTCGAGCCTCGGCACGTGGCCCGCTGTCTCGTGCGGCTCGTCGGGCGACAGGACGGCGTCGATGCGCTTGCTGAGGTCGATCCAGGCGGCTTCCGCCTCGACGCTGGCCTCCGACGGGAAGAAGTCGATCGCCCGCACCGCATCCACGTCGCGCTGCAGCCGTCGCTTGAGGCGCGCGAGCTCGGTGGGTGACGAGGATGACAGCGTGCGATTGGCCTCTTTCCAGGCCGAACGCAGCTCTCCGTGTTGCTCCGAGCGGTCGAAGAGTTGTCGATACGCGGCGGCTTCGTCGGGCGCGCTCGGCACGACCGCCATGAGCCACGCAGTTCCGCCTTCGCGAATGCACTCGTCGCCCAGATCACGGAGTGCGTCGGCGCGATCAGTGCCAGCGGGCAGCAGGTAGGCCCCGTCCCGAAGTGCGACGCAACCCAGCGTCTTGAGCGCACGCCAGATCCGCATCCGCGCCGTACCGCTCGATGTGGGCAGCGAGATCACCAGAAGCAGCCAGCTTGTCGTGTCCGAGTTCATGTCTTAGATAATACATTGATGTAGAATAGACGACATCGTCAAAATGAGAGGACGACGGTGACTACTTGTCCATTGCAGATCGCCATCGTCTATCCGGGCGACAGCGAGGTCCGTCGCCTTGCGACGCGCGAGAACAACCGCTTCGCCGCGGTGTTTGCGGCTTTTGCGGCACGAGGCGTCACGGCGCTTCCGGCGGTCTACAACCTGGCCCAAGCGATCGAGCTGCGGGACCAGCTGCTGGCGCTCGATGGCGCGCTGGTGTGGGTCAATCCGATCGACGCAGGGCATTCGCGCACCGCGCTCGACGCCGTGCTGCGTGAAGTCGCGGCCGCCGGCGTGTTCGTCAGCACGCACCCCGACGTGATCATGAAGCTGGGCACGAAGGACGTGCTCGTCGACACGCGCACGATGGGCTGGGGTAGCGACGTCCATCGGCTCGACACGCTCGAGAAGTTGCGAACGGCCGTTGGCGAGCGCCTCGGTGCGGGATCGATCCGGGTCCTGAAGCAATGGCGCGGCCATAGCGGCATCGGCGTCTGGCGCGTCCAGTACGCCGCGGGCGATGCGGCCTTCGGCGGCGCAAGTCGCGTGCTCGCCAGGCACGCCCCGCGAGGAAACGCCGAAGTCACGATGACCTTCGACGAGTTCGTTGCCCTCATGGCTCCGTATTTCGATGACGGTGGTCACATGATCGACCAGGCCTGGCAGCCGCGGTTGACCGAAGGGATGGTCCGTTGCTACCTCGTGCAGGATCGCGTGGCGGGCTTCGGGTTGCAAGCGGTAAACGCGCTTCATCCACCCCTGGCTGGCGACGGATCGGGCGAGGCACCGCCACCGAGTCAGCGGCACTATCACCCGCCCGATCTTGCGCAATTGCAAGGCCTCAAGCGGCGCCTGGAGACCGAATGGGTGCCTGAGCTGGAACAAACGCTCGGCATCCGTCGAGAGGCACTGCCAATGCTCTGGGACTGCGATTTCCTGCACGGGGAGCCGGCAGGCGAGGGTGAAGAGCGCTACGTACTTTGCGAGATCAATGTCAGCAGCGTCGCGCCCTTTCCGGACTCAGCCATCGAGCCGCTTGTGAATGCGGCCGTGACGAGTCTTGAATCGAGGCGATGGCGCCTGTCGTGATGAAAGGACCATGGGACGGTCCGAGTGCGCCTGGGAGCGTTGACCAACTGGCTGTGTTGGGATCGGTTGGAGCGGAACGCCGCAGAGGACAAGCCCCGATTCTTCGCCCGGCGTGAGTCTTCACAATGCGCCATCGCCGGGCGGCTTGCCCGTTTGTCGGTTCGCACGTGCCGCCGGGGAGAGCGAAATCTGGTCTCTTGACCTACCGTGCAACGAAGTACTCGGAGATTTGCCATGTCGTTTGTCGATCGCATTTCGCGCCTCTCGTCGCGCCTGGCCTTGTCGGCCACTTGCACCCTCGCCATGTTCGGCACCCCGGGTGCGATGGCAGCCGAGGTCAACGCCTATTCCATCTGGCCGGAGAACTGGGCCCGGCCGATGTTCGAGGAGTTCGAAAAGGCCACCGGAATCAAGGTGAACTTCGTGCGCTTCTCGTCAGGGGAGGCGCTGGCCCGGGTGATTGCCGAAAAGAACAACCCGCGCGTCGACGTGCTGTTCGGTGGCCCGGTCGAGACCTTCGCCGCTGCAATCCCTGAAAGCATCTTCGAGTCGTACAAGCCGCCCAGTTTCAGCCAGTTGCCCGAGCGCTTTCGCCAGGCCGACGGCCAGTGGGTGGCGATCGCCGACGATCCGCTGGTATTCATGACCAACAAGAAATTCCTGGCCGAGCACAAGCTGAAGCCCCCCGCGTCGTGGCAGGACCTTTTGAACCCGGCCTACAAGGATTCCCTGCAGATGGCCGATGCCCGCACCTCCGGCACGGCGGTGACACGCATCTTCTCGGTCCTCGAGGTCAACGGCAGGGACGAGAACAAGGCGTTCGCGTACATGAAGCAGCTGCGACCCAACGTCCAGCTGTACACCAAGAGCGGCGGGGGGGGCACGCTGCCGGTCGGTCTCGGACAAGCGGCAGGCGGCATCTTCTTCATCGTCGACGCGCTCGATACGCAGGCCAAGGGCTACGACGTTGCGGTGAGCTTCCCGAAAGAGGGCATCGGCTCGGCCGCCGAGGCCATTGCGCTGATCAAGGGCGCCAAGAACCCCGAGGCCGCCAAGAAGCTGATCGACTGGGCCAGCTCGGCGCAGATGCAAAGTCTGTTCGCCAAGCACAAGATCAACTTTGTTCCGGCCGCGCCCGGAGTGCCGGTCGAGCCCGGTCTGGCCGAGGTGCTCAAGGGCGCCAAGATCTTCCCGATCGACGCCGCGTACGCCGGTACCAACCGCAAGCACATGGTCGAGCGCTGGACCGCCGAAGTCCTCAATCCCTAGCCAGCGAATCCGATGTCCCAGACCTCCGCGTTGCGGCCGGGCATCGGCGCACGCCTGCGTGCCGAGCCTGTCCTGGCGGTCGCCATCGCCCTGCTGTGGCTGCTGCTCGCCTTGTTCGTCGCCTACCCGATCGCGATGTTACTGGCGCGCGTTTTCGTCGACAAGGGCCAACTCACGTTCGCAGGCATCGGCTCGGTCCTCACCGACCGCCACCAGGTCGCTGCTTTCTGGAACAGCCTGCTCCTCGGTACCCTGGTCGGCGTCATCGGCACGGTGCTCGGATTCGTCTTCGCTTTCACTGCGGCGCGCTGCCGCCTCTCGCTGCTTGCCATCCGGTTGATCGACATCGCCGTGCTGCTGCCGCTGGTGTCACCGCCCTTCACGACGGCGATCGGCTACATCTTCTCGTTCGGCCCGCGCGGTCTGATCACCCACGACCTGCTTGGCATCCAGGGTGCGGGTGTCTACGGCTTGACGAGCACCATGACGGCCGAGGCGGTGACGTACTTTCCGATCGCATACCTGACCTTGCGGCCGATGCTCGCCGCGATCGATTCGAACCTCGAAGGCATGGCGCTGTCGCTCGGGGCGACCCGTAGGCGCGTCTTTCGCACGGTGACGCTGCCGCTCTGCACGCCAGGATTGTCGAACGCCTTCCTGCTTCTCTTCGCCGCGTCACTGGCCGACTTCGCGACGCCGCTGATCCTCGCCGGCAATCAGTTCCCGGTCCTGCCGACGCAGGCCTTCCTGCAGATCACGGGCCTGTTCGATCTGCGTGGCGGCGCGGCGCTGTCATTGATGCTGCTGGTCCCGGCACTGCTCGTCTTCATCGCGCAAAGGTACTGGGTGGGCCGCAGGCACTATGTCACCGTGACCGGCAAGGGCGCCGACCAGACGCCGTTGGACAGCGTCACGGCGCCGGCGCGCTGGGTGCTGGTCGCTGCCTGCGTCGCGGTGACGCTCTTCATCGTCTACCTGTATCTGTTGCTGCTCTACGCATCGCTGGTCGTTGCCTTCGGCGCCAACGAATCGTTCACGCTGCAGCACTACCGAGTCGTCTTCACCGAAGGCCTGCGCGTGCTCGCCGACACCTTGATCATCGCCGCGCTGGCGACGCCGCTCGGTGGCTTTTACGGCGTGCTCCTCGGCTATCTCGTCGCACGCAAGCGGTTCGCGGGTCGGACGACGATGGAGCTCACGTCGATGATTAACTATGCGCTGCCGGGCACCATTGTCGGCATCGGCTACTTGATCGCGTTCAACGACCCGCCGATCATGCTGGCCGGCACGGCGACGATCATCGTCGCCTGCTATGTGTTCCGCTACGGTGCGACCGGCATCCGCACCACGATCGCGTTGATGCAACAAGTCGATCGCAGTCTGGAAGAGGCGTCGCAGGGCCTGGGCGCCAGCAGCGGCACGACTTTTCGTCGCGTCACGCTGCCTCTGGTCCTGCCCGCTTTCTTTGCCGGCCTGGGCGTCATGTTCATCCGATCGATGACGGCGATCAGCGCGACGATCTTCGTGGTCTCGATCAGCTGGCGGCTCGTGACCGTGAAGATCCTCGAGAACATGACCGAGCTGGCGCTCGGTGTCGCCGCCGCTTTCTCGGTGGTCGTGGTCGCGATCGTGTTCATCGGCATCTTCGCGATCGGCCGCGTGTTGCGGCTGCTGCGCGCGCCGGGCGCTTCCCCGGTCGCCGGGTTGCTCGCGTCGTGACGGCGGCCGCCATCGGCGTCGAGGTGGAGCGGCTGTCCAAGCGCTTCGCGCATGCCGTCAAAGGCGACGTCTACGCGGCACGCGACGTCTCCATCAAGGTCGCGGCGGGCGAGTTCCTGACGCTGCTCGGCCCGTCCGGCTGCGGCAAGACAACGACGCTTCGCGCGATCGCCGGCTTCGAGGCGCCGGACTCAGGGCGGATCATGTTCGGCGGCCAGGACGTGACGCTGCTGCCCGCGAACCGGCGCGGCATCGGCTTCGTGTTCCAGAACTACGCGCTGTTTCCCCACTTGTCGGTGTACGAGAACGTCGCCTACGGCCTGCGGGTGCGCGGGCAGCCGGACCGTGCGATCCAAAGCGATGTCATCGACGTGCTGAAGCTCGTCGGACTGGCCGGCTACGAAGCGCAATTCCCGGCACAGATGTCCGGTGGCGAGCAACAGCGTGTCGCCCTGGCGCGCGCGATCGTGATCCGCCCGCGTGTATTGCTGTTCGACGAGCCCTTGTCCAATCTCGACGCCAAGCTGCGCGTTCAGATGCGCGACGAAATCCGGGCCTTGCAGCAGCGGCTCGCCATCACGGCGATCTACGTCACGCACGATCAGGAAGAGGCCATGGCGGTGTCAGACCGGATCGCAGTGATGCAGGGCGGCACGATCGTGCAGACCGGTAGCGCCGAGGATCTCTACCATCGCCCGGCCACGCTCTTCGTCGCCCAATTCATCGGCCGAGCCAACGTCATCGACGCCCGGATAGAGAGTGTCGCCGGCGACGTCGCCCTCGCGGAGTTGCTGGGACGTCGTGTCGCGGTCAAACACGTGTCCGGCGGGCCGGGTCCTGGCTCGCTGGTGAAGGTGCTGTTGCGGCCGGAGGCGATCGTTCTGGCGGGATCACACGACCCCGCGTCCGCGATCAACGCCAACGTCGTGTCGCGGAAGTTTCTCGGCGAGAAGGTCGAGTATGTCGTCGATTGCGGGGGCGAGATGATCCAGGTGGCGCGCTACAACGCCGGCTCGGACGATCTCTTCGCAGTAGGTCAACGGGTCGTGCTTCGGTTCGCCGACGCCGCCGCCATCGTGCTCGCGGACGAGAGGCCGGCCGCCTTGCCATGAGCAAGCTTGCGCGCCTGAGGGACCTGCGCTTGATTGCCGGCGTCGTCTTTGCAATCTCGATCGGACCGCAAGCGGCTCAGGGCCAGTCCCCTCCGCAGAAAGAAGTTCATGGCTCGCTCGACGCCTTTGCCGCGCCGGGCGTCGCGCTGGCTTGGGCCATCCTGCGCGGCAAGGAGGAGGCATCGACCGAGGTCGTCGTGCGAGTCGACACTGATCCGAGCCTTTATCGTTCGCTGATCGTGGTCGGCGTCGACCCGTTCACCAAGGCGTCCCAACCGTTGGCAGCCGTGGCATCCGTTGATGGCACGATGGTCGTCCGCTTGCTGCGCTCGCGTTTCGCCGAGTTGCCGCGCACCGAGTGGCGTCTCTACTTGTCGGCGCGGCCAGGGGCGGCTGATGTGCCGGACTTGGTGGTCTTCTACCAAGGCATCCCCGACACGACACCGGAGCTAAAGGTCGAGCGTGAGCTCTCCAACTCTCTGGCGCGAAGCATTGAGCGCGCGCAGCGCGATTTGAAAGCGAAGTGACATGACGGCCGATGAACTCGCACGCCTGCTCGACCATTCGGTGCTCAAGCCCGAGGCGACCGAAGCCGACGTCTTGGCCGGCGCCAACGTGGTTCGCCAGTGGCGCGTCGGCTACTACTGCGTCCAGCCGACATGGGTACGGGCGGCAGGTGCCGCATTGAGCGGCACGGACGCGCAAATCGTCGCCGTCGTCGGCTTCCCTCATGGCTGCGAGCGTTCGCCCACGAAAGCGAGCGCGGCGAGCCTCGCAGTTGACGAGGGCGCCCGGGAGCTCGACATGGTCATCAATATCGGCGCGCTCAAAGGCGGCGACACCACCTTGGTCGAGACGGACATCGCCGCTGTCGTCCGGGCGGCGAACGGAATCCCGGTCAAGGTAATCCTCGAAACCTGCGTTCTTTCAGACGCTGAAAAGCGCCTGGCGTGCCGGATCGTGCGCAATGCCGGCGCGGCGTTCGTCAAGACCTCGACCGGATTTCACGCGCTCGGGGGCGCCACGGTCGCCGACGTTCGACTGATGCGCGCGGAGGTCGGCCCGACGTTCGGCGTCAAGGGATCCGGCGGAATTCGCACCTTGGCCGACACCCGGGCCATGATCGACGCCGGCGCCAATCGAATCGGCACATCGGCGAGCGCGGCGATCCTCGCGGCAGTCTCGTTGGCCTGACTCCGGCGTCGAGTCGCACCATCTGATCGAGGGAGCCTATGTCGAGACCGTTAGTGATGAGATGGGCCACCAATATGTGGATCGTCATGGCCCTGGGCGCCACCGCGGACGTGCAGGCCAATGGGCCGGAAGGCCAGGCGCCTGTCGCCGGCCGTTGTCCGAGCGTGCAGGGGGTGGTGGCGTTCTATGCGGGGCCGTACCTCGGCACCGAGGACAAGCTGAGTCCGGCCGACTTCTTCCTCGACCACTACTGTGCCGATCTCTTCAAGAGGTCGAAGTACCCGAACGGGTTTGTCGGCGTCTACGGGAGCTCACGGATTTCCGAGAACAGCAGCCTCGCGAATCCTGCGATCGCGGCCGCCAACAACGACTTGTATCGGGGGCTGCGCGCGTTCGCGGACAAGTGGACGCGCACCTATGGCGCCCAGTACCCCATCTTGACGGGCGCGGGGCCCGGCTTGATGGAGGCGGCGAGTCGCGGGGCGACCGATGCCGGGGGACCCAGCATCGGCTACGCGACCTACTACGACCCGAAGCACGATCCGCGGGTGGCTTTCTGGCAATTGGGTGGCAAGCCGATCATCACCGACGGCCTGATCTTCACCAGCGTCGTCGTGCGAGAGAGCGCCATGATTGCGCACTCGGCCGCGATCGTGATCGCGCCGGGAGGCACCGGGACCGAGTGGGAAATCTTCCAGGCCGTCGAGACGATCAAGAGCAACCAACTGACGCCGGTCCCTGTCTTCCTGGTCGGAGACAAGAGCGTTCACTGGACCAAGTTCTACGCCATGGTGGATGACATGGTCGAGCGCGGCACCTTGAGACACGACGAGTTCTACAGCAGGGTGACGCACGTCGAGAATCTGGACGACCTCTTCGCTGCGGTCCAAGCGCGCTTGGGCGTCAAGTAGCGGCGACTTGCGCGACCTCGCGCAAGCAGTCAGCTGGCTGGCTCGAGTTGCTCTCCTTGTCTTGGCTCTGGTCCCGTGCTCGCCGCTATTTCTTCGGGCGTGGTTTGCGAATGATGGTTTTCTGGAACCAAGCCTGATTCATGTGACTGAGGAAACTGGGGTTGATGTTGTAGCCCGCTCGACTTCCGATCAGCGACTCGCTGCAGCACTTGGGGCAAATGGCAGTCTCTGCGTTCGTTGCATCGACGTCATTGAAGTGGCTCATGTCCAAGCCAGACCAAGCAACGATCTCAGCCGGCTCGAAGATTTCCATGCATGCGCAACAGCCACAAACGCTACTGGCCTCCAGCTCGGTTCGATTGTTCAAGGTGTGACCATGCGCTTCGAGGAGATCGTCCATGATGGTGGGCTGCTAAGTGGCGCGCCGCTTCGTGACGCGACCTCGCGGCTGCTTGGCTGCCGGCTTCGAAGGCTCGGCTAGACGACGGCCGCGACAGACCGCAGTTCACCATTTTCATATGCGCTGAGAACCTCGCGCTCGCTTGAATCAATGCTCGGCATCTGCATCACCTCGGTTCAGATAGTCTCGTGTTGCCTTGCGGCTCGGTATGACAGTCTTGAGGAAGTTTGTCCGGGCCGGCGTCTCTCACGACCCAACCGAGCGCCACGCCTGCACGCAGGATCGCGCCCCGAACCTGGCCGGCTGTGAGCGGTTTGTTGGTCGGAGTGAGGACTGGCACGTTTTCGACGTCGAGGATGGGCCTGGTGATGCAGGCCACCAGCAGCAACGCGGACAGCACGACGGCTGCCAACGAAACCCTCCTTAAAAGGCTTTCCAGCAATAGCGAAAAGTCGGGCGGCGAACCTCTCGCATCTCGGCGACCAGCGCCCGCCAAGCGCAACGCTATAGTGGGTTGGGATGTGGGGACGACAGTTCGGAACGCCTCACAAGCCTCGTAGAATCTAGGTTTCTGGCGGGTGGGCGTCGTTCTCATCATTTTTCGAGGGTCCGATCGGGTCCCGAAAAATCGATTAGAACTTCGCGCTTTGCCCCCAACTATGCCCCTCCGCAGAAATGCCCCCAACCCATCGAATATGCGATAGGAATAGTTCTCATCCGGACCTAGTCTAGAGGCAACGTCGTCGGACGATTTGTTGCAAGCTTACACTCTTAATCGGTTGCGTCAAGACGTCCAAGTTGGTTCAATGCAGTGCCAGAAAGAGCGCGAGGAATCGTTCCTATTCGCGTCTGATGT
>JANXWR010000296.1 GCA_025351025.1 Burkholderiales bacterium
CTTGCCGCCCGGCACGCGCTTCGGCGAGTTCGAGATTCTGCGTGTGCTCGGCGTCGGCGGCTTCGGCATCGTCTACCTCGCCAACGACCATTCGCTCGAGCGCGAGGTCGCCCTCAAGGAATACATGCCGGCCTCGCTGGCTGCGCGCGGTGCAGGGCCGCAGATCACGGTGCGTTCGAGCTCTTTCGCCGAGACCTACGCGATCGGCCTGCGCTCCTTCGTCAACGAGGCGCGGCTGCTAGCCC
Organism: Burkholderiales bacterium; assembly: GCA_025351025.1. Lineage (GTDB taxonomy): Bacteria > Pseudomonadota > Gammaproteobacteria > Burkholderiales > Burkholderiaceae_C > Schlegelella_A. The sequence goes on from JANXWR010000296.1 coordinate 246, forward strand.
GCTTCGACCATCCGTCGCTGGTCAAGGTCTACCGGTTCTGGGAAGACAACGCCACCGCCTACATGGTGATGCCGTTCTTGCAAGGCGTCACCTTGCGCGACACGCGGCGGCGCATGGCGCATCCGCCCGACGAAGCCTGGATTCGCAGCGTCATCTCGCCGATTCTTTCGGCGCTCGAACTGCTGCATCGCGAAGGCGTCTACCCCCGCGACATCGCGCCCGACAACATTCTGCTGCCGCCCGACGGCCCGCCGGTGCTGCTCGACTTCGGCGCGGCGCGCCGCGTCATCAGCGACCGCACGCAGTCGCTCACGGCGATCCTCAAGCCCAGCTACGCGCCGATCGAGCAATACGCCGAGATGACGCAGCTGCGCCAGGGCCCGTGGACCGATCTCTACGCGCTCGGCGCCGTCATTCACTACCTGCTGTTTGGCGCGCCGCCGGCCCCGGCGACGGCGCGTGCGGTGCAGGACGACACCGATGCGATCGAGAACCGCATCGTTCCCGGCGTCTCGCCGCGCTTCCTCGAAGCCGTGTCGTGGATGCTCTCGATCCGGCCCAACCAGCGGCCGCAGAACGGCGAGCAGCTGCGCGCCGTGCTCGACGGCAATGCGCAGATTCCGCCGCGTGGCCGGCCTGGCATCACGATTCCGCCGAATGTGGCGATATCGCCAGCGATCAACGCCTATCCTCCGGCGCAGCCGCCCGGCCCGGCGCAGCGGCACGAGGTCGAGACCGCTGGCGACGCGACCTTCATCAACACCGCGCACATCCCGACGCACATGCCGACGGCGCACGTCCCGCCGCCCGGTCAGACCCGTGCGCCGACGACGACGACCTTCAGCCCAACGGCGCAGATGCCGACGGCGCGCCCGCCGCCTGCCACGACCTTCGACCGGACCATGGCCGTGTCGCCGCCGCGGACGATGGCGCCATCCGCCGCGCTGCGCACTGCGCCGCCACGTCAGGAAGGCGCGCCCTCCGAATGGCCGGCGTCGCGTCCGTCGACGCTGCCGCCGCCGAGCCGGCCGGCTCCACTCTCGGCCCCGCCTCCGGTCACCGCCGCTCAGCGCTCCCGTCCGGCGCCGCTGGCAGCGACCGCCCTTCCCGCGGAGGCGAGCGCGAAGTCGGGCGGCTCCAAGGCCTGGATGGTGCTCGCCGGTGTCGTCGGCGTCGTCGTCATCGGCGGTGCCGCGGCATGGCAGTTCGCCGGCAAACGAGACGCGACCACCACCGACCCGACCCTCGGTGCGGCCAGCGCCCCGGCCGCGGTTCCCACGGTCCCCGTCGCCGCCGTTCCGAGGCCGACGGCGCCGACGACGACGGCTGTGCCCGCCGCAACGCCTTCGACGACGACGACCGCGACGACGCTTCCCGACGCGAGTCGGCCCGTGCCGATGCCCGTACCTGTGCCGACGCCCCCGGCAACGACCACGGCTCGCACCGATATTCCGGCCGACACGGGCTCGAAGCCGTCTCTTCCCGATCGCACCACGGCGGCCACCAACGCCTTCGGTGATCGCCCGAACTCCGCCGCTTCATCGGCGGTCGCGCGAGCCCGTCCGGTTGGCCAGCCGGTACCGCGCCAGCGCGATGCGGAAACGGCGGCGACCGGCACGCCGACCTACCCGTCGCGGCAGCCCGATACCTCGTCCGGCTACAGCAACGGCAACGCCTACAACCCGCCGCCTTCCAGCTACAACACCGGCAACCCGAACGACCGGCCGCATCCGCTGGGGCAATCGAACGTGCGCGACCCGGCGGTCGTCGCCCGGCCGGTGCCGCAACAGCCGCAACAGCCGCAGCAACAAATGCCGCAGTCGCAGCCGCCGCAACAGCAGCCCGCGCAGGCCCAGGCGCAGCCCACTTCGGCGCGCGACGCCTGCGGCAAGCGCGTCTTCATCGCTCTCGCGCTCTGCATGGAAGAGAAGTGCGACGAGGCGCGCTACCGCAGCACGGCCGAGTGCGTCGCCATCATGGATCGCAAGCGGGCGCGCGAAAACCGCTGAAGCGAAGCCCGGCGGGCCGCGCGATGCGGGTAGACGCCGTGGGCAGCGGTCGACGCGTCGGCTATACCTCGGGCCTTTGCGAACTTGTCTCCTGGAGCTGCTCGTGCCGTCGTCGCCAACCCACTTCAAGGTGCCTGCAGACCGGCCCCATTTCCGGATCTGGCCGAAGCGCCTGCCGCACGCGCTGGTCGTGCCCGAAACCTCGCTCTGGTTCAACCTCGAGGTCTCGGCGGCGCGCTATCCCGACAAGGCGGCCTACGTCTTCTTCGGCCGGACCCTGAGCTTCCGGCAGTTGCGCGAGCAGGCGGAGGCGATCGCCGGCTGGCTGCAGAACGAAGGCGTCGGCACCGGCGACCGCGTCGCCGTCATCATGCAGAACTGCCCGCAGTTCAGCATCGCGCTCTACGGCGTGCTGCGCGCCAACGCCGTGGTCGTGCCGGTGAATCCGATGAACCGAGCCGAGGAGCTGAAGCACTACATCACCGACCCCGATACGCGCGTCATCGTCTGCAGTGCCGACCTGGCGCCTATCGTCGCGGCGGCGCAGGCCGCCCTGCCCGAAGGCGTGCGGGCCAAGCGCGTGCTCGTCACGCACTACACCGACGCGATGCCCGACGGCGTCATCGCCGAGGGCGACGCGCCGCCGCCGGCGATGGAGGCCTGGCTGCGCGGCGAGCCGGAGTTCCCGGCCGACTACGCGCACTGGAACGACGCCGTCGGCGCCGCGCTGAATCCGGGGCCGCACACCGCAGGCCCCGACGACCTGGCGCTGCTTCCCTATACCTCGGGGACCACCGGCCTGCCCAAAGGCTGCATGCACACGCATCGCACGTTGATGGCGAACACGATCGGCGGCCAATGGGGCTACGGCACGGCCGAGTCGGTCTCGCTCGGCGTGGTGCCGATGTTCCACATCACCGGCATGATGTATGCCGTGCTCGGCGCGATCGCCGTCGGCTCGACCGTCTACCTCATGCCGCGCTGGGACCGGGAGCTCGCCGGCCGCCTCATCTCGCTGCATGGCATCACGCACTGGGTCTGCATCCCGACCATGGTCATCGACCTGTTCGGCAGCCCCAACTACAAGAGCTTCGACCTCTCGACCCTGCGTTCGATGAGCGGCGGCGGCGCGGCGATGCCGCATGCCGTGGCGCAACGCCTGCTCGACGAGTTCGGCCTCAACTTCGCCGAGGGCTATGGCCTCACGGAAACCGCCGCGCCCAGCCACGCCAACCCGCCCGAGCGCGCCAAGCTGCAATGCCTGGGCATCCCGATCTTCGGCGTCGATTCGCGCGTCGTCGATCCGCTCACGCTGAAGGAGCTGCCGGTCGGCGAGGTCGGCGAAATCATCACCCGCGGGCCGATGGTCTTCAAGGGCTACTGGAAGCATCCGGAGGCGACCGCCGACGCCTTCGTCGAGTTCGACGGCCGCCAATTCTTCCGCACCGGCGACCTCGGCCGCATGGACGAGGAAGGCTACTTCTTCATGACCGACCGGCTGAAGCGGATGATCAACGCGAGCGGCTTCAAGGTCTGGCCGGCCGAGGTCGAGCTGCTGCTCTACAAGCACCCGGCGGTGCAGGAGGCCTGCATCATCGCCGCCAAGGACGCTTATCGCGGCGAGACCGTGAAAGCCGTGGTCGTGCTGCGTGCCGCCGCCAAGGGCCAGACGAGCGCCGAGGACATCGTCGCCTGGGCGCGCGAGAACATGGCCGCCTACAAAGTGCCGAAGATCGTGCAGTTCGTCGAGGCCCTGCCGAAGTCGGGCTCGGGCAAGGTGATGTGGCGGCTGCTCCAGGATCAGGAAGTGGCGGGCTGATCGGCCCCCGCCGACTCGGTCCAGCGCGACGCCTGCCGCCGGAACGTCTCCGTTCGCCCGATCGCGAAGGCGCCTGCCTCCGGCAGCCAGACCTGCCGCTCCACGGCGATCGTGTCGCTCTGCACGCGCAGCACGTTGAAGGCGTTCGCTTCCCCGCGGCCGCGCGTCGAAGTCGCCGTTCCGGCCTGCACGACGAGCGCCGCATAGCCAGGCAAGGGGTGGCGCCGCGAGGTTTCGCCGGCCTGGCTGGTGTGGAAGTGGCCGGCCAGCAGCAGGTCGACGCCGCACGATGCGAACGCCGCCATCGCCAGCCGCGCGCGCCCCACGATCTCGGCCTCGCCGGTTTCATCGGGCAGGTCGAAGGGATGGTGGGTGACGACTATTCGCGTCAGCGCGGCGGGCAAGGGGTCGAGTCCCTCGTGGATCGAGGCAATCTGCGCTTCGTTGATGCGGCCGTTCTTGAAGGTCAGCGAACGCGCCGTGTTGATGCCGAGGATCGCGATCTCGTCGTCGACGAAGAGCGGTGCGAGGTCGTCGGTGATGAAGCGCCGGTATTTGCCGAGCGGGCTGAGGAAGCGCTCCCAGAGGCGGTAGAGCGGAACGTCGTGGTTGCCCGGAACGACGAGCCGCGGCGCCGGCAGCCGATCGAGGAAGGCGCGCGCCTGTGCGAACTCGCGGGCGCGCGCCCGCTGCGTCAGGTCGCCGGAGACGACCACGACGTCGGGCCGGATCGCCGACACCCGGGCGATCAAGGGCTCGACGATCGCGGCGTCGGTGCGTCCGAAATGCAGGTCCGAGAGGTGAACGAGGGTGCGCATGGGCTCCGGGTCAGGCTGGCGATGCAGTGCCGGCTTCGGCCCGCATGACGCGCAGGCTCGCCGGTCGGCTGCGGTAGCGAAGTGGCGGCGTCATCATCGCGATCTCGCCGTCGGTGGCGACACGAAGCTTGCGGTGCCGGCTTTCGACGACGAGATCCGGGGTCAGCAGCACCTCGAAGTCGCGCGCCTGCCTCAGCTTGCCGAACAGCGCGCGCAGCGCGAACTGAAGCAGGCGCAGGCGGCCCGGTCGCTGCGCGAAATAGAGGCTGAGCGTGCCCTGGTCGAGGTGCGACCGCTCGCCGATCGAGAGTCCCTCCATCCGGTATTCGTTGTTGCCGATGAAGACGAACGGTGTTCGCACCTGTCGCTCACGGCCGGCGACGCGCAGCGTCACACGCATGAACGAATACCGGCGCAGCACGGCCAGCACGGCCCAGCCCATCGCCGCCAACTTGCCGCGGCCGAGGCGCTTCTGCTGGCGCTCGCGATCGCGAACGATGTCGGGATAGAGGCCGAGGCTCGAGTTGTTGACGAAGACCCGGCCGTTCACCTCGCCGACGTCGACGCGCACTGCTTCACCGGCGGCGATGCAATGCACGGCTCGCGCGACGTCGAGCGGCACGCCGAGGTCCTTGGCGAAATGGTTCAGCGTGCCGAGCGCGAGCACGCCGAGCGCGATCTCGCTGCCCACCAGCGAGGCGGCGACGGCGCTGACCGTGCCGTCGCCGCCCCCGGCGACGATGACGTCGGGCTGCTCCGCCTTCGCCGCCTCGACCTGCGCGGCCAGTTGCGCGCCGTGGCGCACGAAGCGGATGTCGACGCTTGCTCCCGCCGTTTCGAAGAGCGTGCGCAAGCGGCTCACCACCGCATCGTCGTTGCCGCTGCCCGAGCCGGCGTTGAGGATGACGACGATGCGTCGCGTCATGGCGGCGCTGTCCTTCGCGCGGCGGCGCCCGGCTCGAGCGGCGGCAAGGCGCCGCCTCGCCAGCGCTGCGCGACCGCGCCCAGACACAGCGTCAGCCAGGCGATCCCTTCGAGGAAGGCGGCGCCGACGTCGGTCAGGTAGTGCACGCCGAGGTAGAGGCGGGTGAAGGCAACGATCGCGATGGCGACGGCGGCGACGCCGATCGCCAGCAGGCGCCAGCCGGGCTTCGGCGTGTGCGCGAACACCCAGACGACGACGAGCCCGTACAGGATCGTGCTGCCGAGCACGTGGCCGCTCGGAAAGCTGTAGCTCGTCAGGGTCAGCAAGGGTTGATCGAAGACCGGCCGGGCGCGATGGAAGGCCAGCTTCATGGCGACGTTCAGGGCCAGGCCGCCGGCCATGCAAACGGCCAGGGTGACCAGCCACCGCCATTGCCTCGTGCGCCAGAAGTACACCGCGGCGATGGCCGAATAGCAGGACACGGCAAGCGTCGAGTGAAGGTTGGTGACGAGCAGCATCCAGCGCGTCAGGCCGGCCGATGCGTGACGGTGCAGCCACTGCGCCGCCGCGACGTCGACGAGCGTGAGCCGGTCGCCGGTGACGATGTCTTCGGCGATCGCGCCGAACAGCCACGCTGCCACCAACAGCAGCGACGCGCCAAGCGCGAGATGCAGGCCGAGCCGGGTGGCGGGTTGGATGGTCGGTTGCATCGCCGGGCCCGGCAAGCCCCGTTCCCGAGGCGCTCAGTAGGTGGCGCGGCCGCCGGAGAGGTCGACGACCGAGCCGGTCGTGAACGAGCACTCTTCCGAGGCGAGCCAGGCGACCATCGCCGCCGCTTCGCCCACTTCGAGAAAGCGCCCCATCGGGATCTTCGACAGCATGTAGTCGACGTGCGCTTTCGTCATC
>JANXWR010000305.1 GCA_025351025.1 Burkholderiales bacterium
GTCGCCGCGGCGAGAAAGCCGCCTTCGACGAGCGTCGCCAGGAGGCCGGCCCAGACGAGGATGAAGCCGAGCCGGCCGAACTCGTCGGCGCCGATGCGCGAGGCGACCAGCGGCAGCACGAGCAGCGGCAGGGCCAGCCGCACCGCCGCCGCGGCATAGACCTGCGGCAAGGCGGTGAGCAAGCGCGGCGCGCGTGGCGGCGTCACGCTCCGTCCTGCTTGATGACGAGCCGCGCCGTGTAGTCGACGCGATGCAGGAAGACCGTCTCGGCCTGTGCGGCGAAGTACTCGTCGACGGCCTGCCGCGCGCCCTGCCAGTGACCGTAGTCGTCGATGACGAGGGCGCCGTGGCGCGATAGCAGCGGGTAGAGATGCTTCAGCTCGTGGCGCGTCGACTCGTACCAGTCCGTGTCGAGGCGCAGGAGGGCGATGCGCGACGGCAGCGACGCCGGAATCGTCTCCTCGACCTTGCCCCGCACGAAGTGGATGCGCTCGCGCGGATAGCCGGTCGACCACAGGTTCGCCTGAACGTCGTCGAGCCCTGCTTCGCACCATACGCCCTCGCCGCGCGGCGTGCGCGCGAGCTGGGCGGCGGCGGTTTCGCCGCTGGCGCTGCGGTCCTCGGCGCCTGGCTCGCTCATGCCCTGGAAGGTGTCGTAAAGCCAGAGCTCGCGGGAGGTGTCGCCGCGCGCCATCAAGGCCAGGGCCGCCAGCATCATGCTGCCGCCGCGCCAGACGCCGCACTCGACGATGTCGCCGGCGATGCGGTGGCGTACCACGTGGTCGATCGCGCCGAGCAGGCTGGCGCGGCGGTCGAGGCTGGTCATCGTGAAGGGCTCGACCCGTGCGATCAGGTCGCCGTCGGCGGGCGCCAGGTCGGCGAGCGCGGCGCGGCGGCGATCGGCCGTGCGCGTCAGCTCGAGGCCGGCACGGGCCAGGGCGCTCTTGATGATCTGCTTCATGGCAATCGGCGGCTCGAGTTCTCGGGGCTGCCGAGGCGCGCTGCGGCAGGGCTGGCGCGCCGGGCCGGCAAGGCCGCGCGATTGTGGCACCGGCCCACCTTCACGCCCCGGCGTAGACGGCGGCGATGCCGGCCGTTGTGCGGGCCCAGGCCGAGGCGTCCTGTGCCGCCTGGAAGGCGTACACGATGTCGTCTTCTTTAGTCTCCAGCTTGCCGAGGCAGTCGGCGACCGCGTCGGCGCTGCGCCCCTTCATCAGCAGGGCCTCGAGTCCGAAGCGGCGCATGAAGTCGCCAAGGTCGCCGACGTCGGCGCAGATGAAGACGCGGCCGTGATGCAGCAGCGAGAACAGCGCCCCCGACTGCGTCGCCTCGCGGTAAGGCAGGATGAAGACGACATTGCGTGAAAGCAGCTGCAGCAGCAAGGCCGCGTCGAGATAGCCGTCCTCGATGCGCACGCCGAGCGCCGCGATCTCGTCGCGCAGGGCGTGCAGCTCGGGCGACCAGGCGCCGTAGATCTCGAGGTCGACGCCGAGCGCGCGGATGCGCGGCGATCGCGCCAGCTCGGCGAACAACTCGATGCCCTTGTAGGGCTTGACGGTGCTCCAATAGACGAGCGCTTCGGGCGACGCGGCCCGGACATATCGAACCGCGGGAAGATCCGGCGCGATCGGCGAGCAGCCGTGCAAGACGATCCGAGACTTGGTCCGGAAGGCTTCGCCATAGCGGGCCATGAAGTCATCCTGGGAGAAGCGGCTCACGAAGATCAGGGTACGTGCCCATCGGGCGACCCGCTCCGTCGGAGCATGCCTGCGCCGCGCGAAGCCGTGTGGCACCGGGTTATGCACCGTGAAGACCAGCGATTTGCGTAGCATCCAGAGAAATGGCAACTCGACCGGCCACAGGACGCTGAACTGCAGGTTGACGGCGTCGTAGGAGCGGCGGCGGCGCCACAGCCCGGCGAGCAAGGAAAGATAGGCGAGAACGCCGCGCCAGCGCGGCGCGACGGTGCGCGAAATGTCATGCTGGTACACGGTGACGCCGGGTATCCGACTCATCGCGCGCAGGAACTCGCCGTTGTAGCGGGTGTTCGAGCCATAGAAGTCGATCTCGATACCCTGCGCTGCCATGGCGCTGGCTAGCCCGTGGTCGTAAGGCAAGGCGAACGAGCCGCCGTCGACAAGTGCGACTCTCACGATCGGCGGGGGGCCTCGACGCTCAATGCGCGAACCAGTAGCGGCGCGCCAGCGTGTAGGCGAGCTCGCCCTTGCGCTCGCCGATGTCCTGCGCCGGATTGCCGCCGACGACGCGCATCGCCGCGACGCTCTTCGTCACGACCGAGCCCGCCATCACCACCGCGCCCTTGCCGAGATACACCCCCGGCATGACCATGGCGCCGGCGAACAGAACGGCGTAGTCGTCGATCTCGACCGGCTTGCCGCGCGCCGCGAAGCTGGCGTCGTCGACGTCGTGACCGAGCGTGTAGATGCGCACGTCGTGGGCGATCGATACGTTTTGCCCGATCGCGATGCCGGCCCGGTTGTCGAGATAGACACCGCGGTTGACCAGCGTGCCTGCGCCGATCTTCAGGCGACCGACATGAAAGAAGCGCACGCCGCCCTGCAGCGTCGCCGAGCGGGCGATCTCGAAGCGGCACAGGCGGTAGAGCAGCGGTCGCAACGCGAACGGCAAGCAGCGATGGACGAGGTTGATCGCCGCCAGGCCGAGAAAATAGAACTGCGATCGAAACCGGTAGCCGCCCTGATCCACGGGCGAGCTCACGGGCCCTCGGCGCCCGCGCGCCGGACCAGCGACCGGCCGACAGCGAAATATTCGAGCGACGCGTCCTGCATGGCGGCCGGCTCGAACAGGTTGCGGCCGTCGAAGACCACCGGCTGCTTGAGCGCCGTACGGATCGCCGCGAGGTCCGGGCTGCGGAACGACTTCCACTCGGTGACGATGACCAGGGCGTCGGCGCCCTTCAGCGCCTCGGTCTGCGAGCCGCAAAAGCTCACCCGGCCGAGCGCGGCCGGGGTCGCCTTCAGGTCGGCCTCGAGGCAGTGTCGCGCCTCGTCCATGGCGACCGGGTCGTAGAGCCGGAGCGCCGCGCCCCGCGCCAGCAGCTCGGCAATGACGACGCGACTCGGCGCCTCGCGCATGTCGTCGGTGTTCGGCTTGAAGGCGAGGCCCCAGAGGGCGAAGGTTCGGCCATCGAGGTCGGCGCCGAAGCGGGCGACGATCTTGTCGACGAGGACGCGCTTCTGCGCATCGTTGACCGCCTCGACCGCGGCCAGAACCTTCAGCTCGCTGCCCTGTTCGTGAGCGGTGCGGCGCAGCGCCTTCACGTCCTTGGGAAAGCAGGAGCCACCATAGCCGGTGCCGGCATAGAGGAAGTCGTAGCCGATGCGCGGGTCCGAGCCGATGCCCTGACGCACCGACTCGATGTCGGCGCCGACCTTGTCGGCCAGGTTGGCGAGCTCGTTCATGAACGAGATGCGCGTCGCCAGCATGGCGTTGGCGGCGTACTTGGTGAACTCCGCCGAGCGCACGCCCATGACCAGGGTGCGCTCGCGGTTCCGGTTGAACGGCGCGTAGAGCGCCTTCATCCATTGCAGGGCGCGCTGCCCGGCGACATCGTCGTCGACGCCGATGACGATGCGGTCCGGCCGCATGAAGTCCTGCACCGCCGCGCCTTCCTTCAGGAACTCGGGATTCGAGAGCACGGTCAGCGACGGCGGCGACTCGGCAGCCTCGCCGGTGCGGCCGCGCAGCACTTCCTCGACGACGGCGCGCACCTTGTCGGCCGTACCGACCGGCACCGTCGACTTGTCGACGACGACCTTGAAGCCCTGCATGTGGCGGCCGATGTTGCGCGCCGCGTCGAGCACGTGGCGCAGATCGGCCGAGCCGTCCTCGCCCGCCGGCGTGCCGACGGCGATGAACTGGATGTCGCCGTGGCGCACGCTGGCGGCGACGTCGCTGGAGAAGGTCAGCCGGCCGGCGGCACGATTGCGCACGACGATCTCTTCGAGCCCCTGTTCGTAGATCGGAATGCGGTCGGCATTGAGCAACGCCACCTTGGCCTCGTCGAGGTCGAGACAGAACACGTCGTTGCCGACTTCGGCGAGGCACGCCCCGGTGACGAGCCCGACATAACCGGTGCCGATGATCGTGACTCTCATGGGCGAAGGATTCTAGGTGGCGCCCCTCGCGCATGACCCCGAAGGTCCGTCATCAGCTACGCCCTAGAATTTTCCTCTCCGAGGAGACCCATGGACGACAACTCCCTCATCGCCGAGCGCCGCGCCAAGCTGGCGGCGGTTCGCGCCCGCGGCATCGCGTTTCCGAACGACTTCAAGCCGCGCGACCGCGCCGCCGGACTCGCCCGCAAACACGGCCACCTCGACAACGAGGCGCTCGAGCCGCTCCATGTCGCGGCCAGCGTCGCCGGCCGGCTGATGCTCAAGCGCGTCATGGGCAAGGCGAGCTTCGCGACGCTGCAGGACGCGACCGGCCGGATCCAGCTCTTCGTCACCAAAGAGGCGCTCGGCGAAGAAGGCTACGAGTCGTTCAAGCACCTCGACCTCGGCGACATCGTCGGCGCCGAAGGGACGGTGTTCAAGACCAAGACCGGCGAGCTGTCGGTACGCGTCGCGACGCTGCGCCTGCTGACCAAGAGCCTCAGG
>JANXWR010000311.1 GCA_025351025.1 Burkholderiales bacterium
CCCCGCACCCGCACCCGCCCCGGCGGCGGTCCCGGTCCGCGCGGCACCGCCCCGCGTCGCGCCGCCAGTCAGTCCGGCTCCTCCACCGCCCGTGGCGGCGCGAGCGCCGGCGCCGCCGCCGGCTCGCACTGTGGGCGCTCCTGCCTGGCAGCCGCCGCCCAACGCCGCCGGCGCGGCGACGGTCGGACGTGCGCCGATCGGTGGCGACGCCGACATCGCTGCGCTGACGGCCGCCCTGCGCGAAGGCCTGGCCGTACACAACCTGCCGCCGGAGTCGCTCGTCCTGACGCCGGCGCTGATGCGGCTGCTGGGCCGGCTCTTGCACGAGGCGACGCGCGGCACCGTCGATCTGCTCGTGGCGCGCGCCGCCTTGAAGCGCGAAATACGCGCCGAGGTGACGATGATCGTCACGCGCGAGAACAACCCGCTCAAGTTCTCGCCCTCGGCCGAGGTCGCGCTCGGTCACCTGCTGAGCCCGCCGGCGCGTGGTTTCATGGAGTCGGACAAGGCGATGCGCGACGCCTTCGACGACCTGCGCGCCCATCAGTTCGGCTTTCTCGCCGGCATGCGCGCCGCCCTCGAGGGCATCCTCAAGCGATTCGACCCGGCGATCCTCGAGGGCAAGCTGACGCAGAAGAAGTCGATGCTGTCGTCGCTGATTCCCGCCAAGCGCAAGGCGCAGATGTGGGACGTGTTCACCGAGCTCTACGGCACGATCTCGTCCGAGGCTTCGGACGATTTCCATGAACTTTTCGGCAAGGAATTCCTGCGCGCATACAACGAATACATCGACCAGCTAGCCAAGGATCGGCCATGATGGCGAAGCGCTGCGACGGCAAAGGGAAGGGTTGATCGTGCAGATGGAACTCGCGACCTTGTCGCGCCGCGGTGGCCGCAACTACAACGAGGACGCCTGCGGCCACTGGCATTCGGACAGCCACCTGTGCTGCGTCGTCGCCGACGGCGCCGGCGGCCACGGCGGCGGCGACAAGGCGTCGAAGCTCGCCGTCCAGTTCATCCTCGGCGCTTTCGCTGCCTCGCCCGAAGGCAGCCCTGAGGCGATCCAGCACATGATCGTCTCGACCAACCGCTCGATCATCCAGCACCGCGCCGACGATCGCTCGCAGCACAACATGCACAGCACCGTCGTGGCCCTGTTCATGGATCTCGAGAGCAACGTGGCGAGCTGGGGGCATTGCGGCGACTCGCGCCTTTATGTCTTTCGCGGTGGCCGCATCGCGGCGCGAACACGCGACCACAGCCTGGTGCAGTCGCTTGTCGACGGTGGCATGCTTGCCGCCGAAGACATGCGCTCGCATCCGCAGCGAAGCGAGCTGCTCTCGGCGCTCGGCGTCGGCGAGGAAGACCTGCAGGTCGGCGTATCGGCGCAACCTTGGCCGGTCGAGGCGGGCGACGTCTTTCTGCTCTGCACCGACGGCATGTGGGAATACGTCGAGGACGGGCAGATGGAAGCCGCGCTGGCGCAGGCCGTCAGCCCGCACGCCTGGCTGCACGAACTCGAGCAGAACGTTCTCCACGGCGCATCGCACAAGCCGCGCCACGACAACTTCACCGCGCTCGCCGTCTGGGTCAGCGAGCCGGGTCCCTGAAGGAGCTGAGATGCCCAATCACGTCTGCATGGGCGCCGCGCTGCAATGCACCTTCGGCGTGGCGCCGAGTTCGTTGGTCGTGTTGCCGGTCAACAAGGTGATGACCTCATACGTGCCCGCGGCCAACATCATGGACAACAAGCCGATGGTCAACATCATGCCGTTCGGCATGTGCCAGAGTCCGTCGAATCCGGTCGTCGCCGCAGCGACGGCCGCCGCGCTCGGCGTGCTCACGCCGATGCCGTGCATTCCGGCGACGACGGCGACTTGGGCGCCCGGCGCGCCGACGGTCATGCTCGCCAACATGCCCGCTCTCGACGACACGTCGAAGCTGATGTGCATGTGGGGCGGGGTCATTTCGGTCAACTTCGCCGGCCAAGCGACCGAACAGATTCCCTGAAGTCGGTCGGCCGCGGAAAGCAAAACGGCCGGGTCAGCCCGGCCGTTTGTTCGAGTCGCGGGTGAGCCGTTACTGCGGCGCCTGGCGGCCGATCTCGACCCGCCGGTTTTCCGGCGCCAGCGGATTGCCCGGGTTGACCGGATCCTTCGAGCCCTGGCCGACGACGACCAGCATGCTCGAATCGGCGCCCTTTTGCACCAGATATTCCTTGACGGCTTCGGCGCGCTTGACCGAGAGCTGTTGGTTGGCTTCGGGCGTGCCTGACGCGTCGGCATGACCGACGACACGAACCTGGCGACCGCTGCCCTTCTTGCCGCGCAGCACGTCGGCGAACACGTCGAGCTGCTTCTTCAGCAGCTCGGGCAGCTCGGACGATCCGACCTTGAACGAGGACGCCGGCAGCGAATAACGGATTGCGGGCTTCAGGCCCATGCACTTGAATCCGCTCGCCTCCAGCTCCTTACAGGCGTCTTCGGGAAAGAGCCCATCCTTCACCGATGCGGCGTCGGGCACCGAGGTGCCGACGTCGATCGACGATTGCGCGAAAGCAGGGGCGGAAGCGAACGCCGCGGCGGCGATGGCGGCGAGGCCCAGGCGGCCCAGGGTCAGCTCATGCTTCATTTGCACTCCTCGTGGATCCAGGAAGGACGTCCGGAGGTCGACTTCCGGCGTCCGCCGAAGCAACAGGGGTAGACCCGCGATTGCCGCAGCCCGTCGATCATAGCGATTTTCGGGCCCACGTCACTCCCAAAAAGTGGGGACGATCGGACCAGCGGTCGCGTCGTTCGTGGCCTTGTTCGCTCCCCGGAGAGATTCTGTTTCGAGCCGGTGCGCATTCAAGTAAAGTGCGAGGCCGTTGTCTGGCGTCGCTTGAACCGCGACGCGGCGCATCGGTGCTGCACGACAAGAATGGCTCGGGCTTTGCCGATGGGCCGTCGCATGGGAAGCCACAGTTCACTCGTATCGCTATGACCTGGCACAACAAGGTGGTCTGGACGGAGGGGATGTTCCTGCAACCCCAGCACTTCCAGCAGCATGACCGCTACGCCGAATATCAATTGCGCCAGCGTCTCGCGGCCACGGTCGGCCACGCCTGGGGCTTCACAGCGGTCTCGGTCGACGATGCCGCGCTGGCTCTCGGCAAGCTGAGCGTGAATTCGGCTCAGGGCGTGCTGCCCGACGGCACCGCCTTCTCGATCCCCGGCAACGACGCCGCGCCGGCGGCGCTCGACATCCCGATGGACGCGCGCAACGAACGCGTCGTGCTCGCGCTCGTGCTGCAGCGGCCGGGCATCGTCGAGTCCGACGCCGAGCAGGCGGCCGGGGCGATGGGCCCGCGCTATCGCGTAGCCGAAGTGGAGGTCGGCGACAGCAACACCAATGTCGATCGCGACACCGCGATCCAGATCGGCCGCCTCAACCTTCGCCTGATGCTGGAGCGCGACGCCGGCGAAGGCTACGCGGCCGTCGGCATCGCCCGCGTCGTCGAGCGCCGTGCCGACAACAAGCTCGTGCTCGACACGCAGTACATCCCGCCGATGCTGCACGCGCAAGGTCATCCCATCCTCGACGGCTATGTGCGCGAGCTCTGCGGCTTGCTGCATCAGCGCGGCGAGGCGCTGGCAGCGCGCCTGTCGCAACCCGGTCGCGGTGGCGTCGCCGAGATCGCCGACTTCCTTCTGCTCGAAGCGGTCAATCGTTCGCAGCCGCTTTTCATGCAGTTGCAGCAGCGCTCGGTGCTGCATCCGGAAGTGCTATACGCGGCCTGCCTCAGTCTGGCCGGCGACCTGGCGACTTTTCGCGAAAAGCGCCGGCCGCCGCCGTTTCCGGAATACCTGCACGACGACCTGCAGCGCTGCTTCCGTGCGGTCATCGACGATCTGCGCCAGTCGCTCTCGATGGTCATGGAGCAGACGGCGATTCCGATCGAGCTGCAGGACCGCAAGTACGGCATCCGCGTCGCCATCATCGGCGACAAGGAGCTGCAGCGAAACGCCAGTTTCGTGCTCGCCGTGGCGGCGCAGCTTCCCGGCGAGGCACTGCGCGCGCGCTTCCCGACGCAGGTGAAGATCGGTCCGGTCGAGCGCATCCGCGACCTCGTCAACCTGCAGCTGCCGGGCGTGACCATGCGGCCGCTGCCGGTCGCGCCCCGCCAGATTCCGTACCACGCCGGCTTCACCTATTTCGAGCTCGACACGCGCAACAACGAGCTGTGGAAACAGCTCGAGGCGTCGGGCGGACTGGCGATGCACATCGCCGGCGAATTCCCGGGCCTCGAGCTCGAGTTCTGGGCCATTCGCGCCTAGCGCCTGTGACGCTATGGGAGGACTCGCGTGACTCTGCATACGGGCGCCCGCAAGGCGCAAAGCGCAGCCATAGCCGTTGCTATGGCGAGCATTCGCAACGCGGCGGTCGCCCGTTTGCAGAGATCACCCGGAGGGCAGGAGCGCTGCGGGCCGCCGGGCGGCGTTGCGCGCTCGTTGCGTGCCGCAGGCACGCGGCGTCGCGCGCGCCTTGCCCGGTGGCCCGCAGCGGTCCTGCGCGAGCCCTCCAATAGCGTCAGCAGGCCCTAGCTTTCCGTCTTCGCAGCGCTCCTCGCTCGATCTCGGCAAACGAATTGCAGGAAACGACATGAGCGACACAGGACGCGAGAACGATCCCTTCGCCGCCTTCGAATCGGACCGCACCGTGATCAAGCCGGGCGCCGGCCGCGGCGCGCAGCCCGGTGCGTCACCAGGCGGCCCTCCCGGCGGCGCCGGCCGGGGCGGCGCACCTGGCAGCCCGATGCAAGGGGGCGGCGGTGCTCCGCGCATGGAACCCGGCGGCGGCAAGGAAGCGCCGCTCGCCCTCGACGCTCTGATGAGCGCCAGCCTCAACCCTCTGGTCTCGGCCGCCTCGCCACTTCTCAGCTCGGCGCCGCGCATCCGCGCCATGGTCCAGCACGCGAACCCGGCGGGGCTGAAGGACGCGCTCGCCGACGGCATCCGCAAGTTCGAGCAGCAAGCCCGTGCCGAGGGCCTGCCGAACGAGCAGGTCATCGCCGCGCGCTACATCCTGTGCACCCTGCTCGACGAATCGGCGGCGAGCACGCCCTGGGGCGGCTCGGGCGTCTGGTCCAACCAGAGCCTGCTCGTCCTCTTCCACAACGAGACCTGGGGCGGCGAGAAGGTCTTCCAGCTGATGTCGAAGCTGGCCGAGAACGTCCCCGCCAACCGCAATCTGCTCGAGCTGATGTACGTCGCGCTAGCCTTCGGCTTTGAGGGCCGCTATCGGGTCCTGAACGACGGCAAGTCGCAGCTCGAAAGCCTGCGCATGCGCCTGTCGCAGATGCTGCGCGGCAACCGCGCCGACGGCGACAAGACGCTCTCGCCGCGCTGGCAGGGCGTGCCGGCCAAGGTCGCCCGGCTGCGCGACGGCCTGCCGATGTGGGTCGTCGCCTCGCTCGCCGGCCTGATCCTGCTCGGCGTCTACCTCGGCCTCACCTTTTCCCTGAACGGCGCCTCCGACGGCGTGTTCGCGACGCTGCAGGGATTCGACGTCAAGGCGGCGCCGATCACCGCGCCGCCGCCACCGCCTCCGCCGGCCGCTGCGCCTCGGTTGGCGACCTTTCTGAAGGGCGAGGTCGAGCAGGGCCTGGTGCAGGTCAGCGACCTGTCGGACCGCTCGATCGTCATCATCAAGGGCGACGGCTTCTTCGAGCCGGGCAGCTCAGTCGTCGCCGACCGCACCAAGCCCTTGCTGGCCCGCATTGCCGAAGGCCTGAAGGCGACACCGGGCACCGTCCTCATCACCGGGCATACCGACAACACACCGATCCGCACCTTGCGCTATCCCTCCAACTGGCACCTGTCGCAAGACCGCGCCAATGCAGTGAAGGCCTTGCTCACCGATTCGGGCGTCAAGGCCGAGCGGATGCGCGCCGAAGGCAAGGCCGATGCCGAGCCCGTCGAATCGAACGCGACGGCCGCCGGCAAGGCGCGCAACCGCCGCGTCGAGATCACACTGATCGTGCCGAGCGGCGCATGAAGAAGTTCTTTCAGTTCCTGCTCCATCCGATGTTCCTGGCGCTGATCGGCGTCCTCGCGATCTCGGCGATCGTCTGGTGGGTCGGGCCGCTCATCGCCATCGGCGAGTCGCGACCGCTCGACCCGGTCTGGATTCGCGTCACCGTCATCGTCGTCCTGTTCGGCTTGCTCATCCTGCGCGCGGTGCTTCGCTACTGGAGCCAGAAGCGAACCAATGCCGCGCTGGTCGACGGCATGACCAAGGGGCCAAGCAGCGCCGACAAGGAGATCGCGACGCTGAACGAGCGCTTCACGCAAGCGCTCGACGTCCTGAAGAAGTCACCCGGCAAAGGCAAGGGCGCCTTGCTCTACCAGCTCCCCTGGTACATCTTTATCGGCGCGCCTGGCTCGGGCAAGACCACCGCCTTGCTCAACGCCGGCTTGACCTTCCCGCTCGCCGAGAAGATGGGCGGCGCCAGCGTGCGCGGCGTCGGCGGCACGCGCAACTGCGACTGGTGGTTCACCGACGAAGCCGTGCTCATCGACACCGCCGGCCGCTACACCACCCAGGAGTCGAACTCGGCCGTCGACGCCAGCGCCTGGGACGGCTTCCTCGCCTTGCTGCGCAAGTCGCGACCGCGCCGGCCGATCAACGGCGTGCTGCTCACCGTCAACATCCAGGACCTGCTGCAGCAGACGCCGGTCGAGCGCAAGGACCACGCCGCCAAGCTGCGCGCGCGCATGCAGGAGCTGGCCGAAAAGCTCGGCGTGCGCGCG
>JANXWR010000332.1 GCA_025351025.1 Burkholderiales bacterium
GGTCGAAAATTCTCGACGACGACGTCGCATTCCTTCGCGAGCTTCGCCACGACCTCGCGCGCGGCCGGCACGCGCAGGTCGAGCGAGACGAGCCGCTTGTTGCGCAGGATGCTCGCCGCATAGAGCGACTTGCCGTCGACATGCTTGCCCATCGTGCGCACCGGGTCGCCTTCAGGCGGCTCGACCTTGATCGTCTCGGCGCCGAAGTCTGCGAGGAGGCGGCCGCAGAACGGCCCGGCGACGGTCGAGCCGAGCTCGAGCACGCGGTATCCGGCGAGCGGCCCGTTCACGAGCGCAGCCCCGCGAACTCGGCACCGAGGAGATGGCGAACCAGGATGAGCTTCATGATGTTGAGAGTGCCGCCGGTGAAAAGGAAGGCGTAGACGTCACGCAGGCGCTGCTCGATGCCGTTGTCCTTGAGGTAGCCGTTCGCGCCGAACATCTGCAGGCACTCCTGGATGCATGCGACGCCGGTCGAAATGCCGAGCCATTTGGCCATCGCCGCGTCGGCCGTGGCGTCCTCGCCATGGTCATTGGCGACGAGCGCCCGATACGCGAGAAGGCGCGCCGCCTCGATGCGTGCGTGGTGCTCGACGAGCGGAAAGCTCACCGACTGGTTCATCGCGATCGGCTTGCCGAAGGCAATCCGCGACTTGGCGAAGGCCCGGGTCTCGTCGAGCACCGCACGCGCGGCACCGAGTGCGGCGAGCGGCGACAGGCACCGCGAGACGTTGAAGCGCGCGTACATGATCGACTTCCCCTGCCCGGCGTCACCGAGCGTGGCTTCGATCGGGATGCGCACGTCGCGGAAGTCAACACTGCCGAGCGCGTGCGCGCGCGTGCCCATCTGCTCCATCGGCGCGCTCGAGACGCCGGGCAGAGACGTCGGCACGCGCAGCAGCACCATCTTCGCCTTCGCGCCGTCGGAGGCGACGATGCGCGCCGAGACGGCGAGCACGTCGGCGCCAGGCATCGTGCTGACGTGCACCTTGCGGCCGTTGAGGACGAGCGAGTCGCCATCTTCGACCGCGGTGGCCTCGATCGCCGAGAGGTCGGAGCCCGCGTCTTCCTCCGAGGTCGCGAGGGCGACGACGCAGGTGCCCGCGTACACGGCACGCACCGTCTCGTCGCCCCAGCCCGGGAAGAAGTGCGCGTGCGTGGCCTGCTGCCAGGCGATGAGGGCGCAGCTCGCGTCAACGGCGGCGAGCTCCTCGATCGTGATGCCGAGGCTCACGTAGTCGCGCGCCTGCCCGCCCAGCTCTCGCGCGCCAATCACGCCGAGGATGCCGGCGGCGCCCATCTCGCGAATGGCGTCGCGCGGCAGCGCCTGCGTCTCGTCCCAGCGTCGCGTGTGCGGCTTGAGCTCGCGTTCCGCAAAGGCGCGTACGTGAGCGCGCCATTCGTGTTGCTCTGCCGAGAACGAGAAATCGAGGGCCATCGGTGTTTCGCCGGAGTGCGAAATGCGATAGTCCTCTATAGTATTTAGACGTGTCAAGCGCGTAAGCCCCAAGTCCGATGAAGACCCGAATCGCCGCCGATCCCGCCAAGCTCGTCGCGCTCTCGCGCCGACTGGAGCGAGCCGCGCGCGGGCCGGGCGAGTCGCTCTCGCTGCACGCGCGAGTCCGCATGGCGCTGCTCGGCGGCATCAACGCCGGCCACTGGACGGCGGGCGAACGGCTGCCGACCGAGACCGAGCTCGTCGACGCCACCGGCCTCAGCCTGGGCACGGTGCAGCGGGCCCTGCGCGCGCTCACCGAGGAGGGCGTGGTGCGGCGCCGGCAAGGTAGCGGCAGCTTCGTCGCTTCGACGCACCACCGCATCGACGACGTCGCCCATTGCCGCTTCCTCGGCGACGACGACAAGACGGTGCTGCCGGTGTTCTCGCACGTCCTCGCGCGCCGGCGCTGGCACCGGGTCGGGCCGTGGAGCGCCTACTTCAAGCACCACGGCGCGCAGGTGATCCGCCTCGACCGGGTCCTCAACGTCAACGCCGAGTTCGACGTCTTCAGCCGCTTTTACTTCGACGGCCAGCGGTTCAAGGGC
>JANXWR010000364.1 GCA_025351025.1 Burkholderiales bacterium
GCCGTCGTGCGCTTCATGGCCGACGAGGTCATCGTCATGAAGGACGGCGAGGTGGTCGAGCAGGCCGGCGTCGAGCAGATCCTCGAGCGGCCGCAGCAGGAATACACGCGCCGCCTGCTCGACGCGATCCCGCGCGGCTACGCCGCCGCAGCTTAGGGCCGCGGCGGTAACGCCTGCTTGCGAAGTCGACGCGGCCGGTCGCGTCGGGGCGCGACTTGTCGGGACGACAAGGCGCCGGAAAGCGTCCTCGCGATCGGGGTGTGAAGGTCATCACGCCGCGCGCCATGGCACGAACGTTGCGATCCTTCGGCGTGAATTCCGGCGCATGCAACCAGTTGTTGCCTGGCCTGCTCCGACTCAAACCCTCGACATGCTGCATCGATCGCTCTCTCCGGCCGCGTCGCCCCGCGGCGGCGCCTCCTCGCTGCTTCGTCTCGGCATCGGCACCGTCCCGCCGGGTCCGCCGGCCCACCCTTCGCAGCGCCCGTTGGTGCTGGCGCGGCATGCCTTCGGATCGCAACAGTTGTCCTTGTTCGGGCCGCCAGGAGGCGGCCGCTAAGGCCGGGTTTCGGGCCGCAGCTGCGGACGCGCGCCCCTGACCGACAGGGTCGCGCGCCTGGTGCAGGCAGCGCGCGACTCCCAAGCGCGCCGCCGACCTGCGGCCACGGGGGAGCGGGCATTTCGGGGCGGTTTCGAGAGCGAGCCCCGAGACTTCTGTCCCGCTCCCCTGTCTTTGTCGCGCTCCGCCGCCTATGCCGCAGCGGGCAGGAAGTGGGCGATCGAATTGGCGTAGTAGCGCAGCAGGGGCAGCTCGACTCGGCTCGGCGTGTACAGCCCGTCCTTTTCCTCGACGAGGTGGCGCATCGTCAGCATGCGCAGGCCGACGCCGACGGCGTAGTCGAGATCCTTGCGCGGCACGTAGGTGTGCGCGCCCACCGCCTCCAGCCGCTCGATCAGCTCGTTGACATCGGCCTTCAGCTCGAGCTCCGAGAGCCCGGCCTCGCCGTGCGCGAGAAAGACCGCGGCGACGAGCGGCACCGGCAGCACCGGAACGACGCCGCCGACCGCCGCCATCAGGTGGCTGCCGAGCGCGGCGATGGCTTCCTTGCGGCTCGTCGCGTCGAGCTTGTGGAAGTCGATGCCGCGGCTGGCGCAATAGGTGCGCATCGACACCGGCGCGCCGAAGTTGACGCAGGCGTAGCCGAAGCGACGCCAGCCGCTCTTGCCCATCAGGCGCAGGTTGTTGACGATGAAGCCGAGCGTGTTCCAGACCGTCCAGAAGCGGCTCGGCTTTCTCGCATTCGCTTCGATCTCGAGGAGCTGGGTCCGGTCTTCGAGGACGCGGTCGTAGTTCAGGCCGAGCGGCACGAAGACGAGGTCGCGGTCGCCTTCGAGGTGAAAGCCGCGCAGCATGTAGTCGATGACGCCGAGCCGCGGCGCGCCGAGCAGGCCGTCGCGGGTCAGCCGCCCTTCCGGAAATACGGCCTGCGGCACGCCGGCCTGGGTCGCCATGGCGATGTAGCACTCGAGGACGCGGCGGTACAGGTCGTCCTTCGAGTTGCGGCGCACGAAGTAGGCGCCCATCGAGCGGATCAACGCCGAGAGCGGCCAGACGCGCGCCCATTCGCCGACCGCGTACGACAGCGCCGCCTGGTCGGCGGCGATGTGGCTGGCCAGGATGTAGTCCATGTTCGAGCGGTGGTTCATGACGAACACCACCGTCGCGTTGTCCGGCACGCGGCCCAGCGCCGCGGTGTCGACGAAGCCGAGACGCACCCGATACAGGCCGCGCGAGAGCTTGCGTCCGATCCAGTTGCTGATGCGGAAGTAGACGTAGGCGTTGAACGCCGGAACGATCTCGCGCGCGTAGTGCTCGATCGTCTTCAGCACCGCGGAGAGCGGCAGCTTTCGCTCGGCGGCGTAGCTTTCGGCCGCGGCCAGCACCTTGGGATCCGCGAGCAGGCGATGGATCAGCACCTGGCGGCGCGTGCGCTGGAAGGGCTTGACGCCGATGCGCAGCCGCGACGAAGCCTCCTCGAGAACGACGTTGACACGGCCGCGCACGAACCGGCGCAGCGCCGGCATGAGCAGCTTGTCGTAGGCGGCCCACGTGGCCAGGACCAGCACGACCACCGCGAACCACAGCGGCAGGACGACCGTCTCGTTCATGTCGCCCTATTGTGGGCGCCTGCCTACCGCGTGCTTACCCGTAGAACCGACGTCAGGCGCACCACTGCGGATGGCGCGCCGCGAACAGCTCGACCGCTTCTTCTTCCTCGATGCGCAGGCAATAGCCGCGGCCGTAGACCGTCTCGACGCGTAAGGCGTTGGCGCCGGCGTCGCGCAGCTTCTTGCGGATGCGGCAGATGTGCATGTCGGCGCTGCGCCGGCCGTCGCCGGCGCCGGCCGAGCTGCCGAGCGTGCGTCCGATCGTGTCGCGATGGACGAACTCGCCGGGTCGCGACGCCAGCAGGAGCAGCAGCTCGAACTCGCCGGTGGTGAGCGCGAGCGGCGCATCGCCGACGCTGGCCGTGGCACGGCGCGGGTCGAGACGCAAGGGCCCGAGCCGCACGACAGCGCGTCGCTCCTCGCTGCCGGGCGGCGGCCGCTCGCGGGCCATCTCGATGAGCCGGTGCAGCTTGGCGGCGATCAGGCGCGGTGACGCCGGCTTGACGATGACCTCGGTCGCGCCGACCTGCAGCGCCTCGATCTGGCGACGCTCGCTGAGGTCGCTCCAGACGAGGACGATCGGCGCGTTGGAACGGTCGCGCAATTCCGGCAGCGCGTGCATCAGTGCCTCGCCGTCACCGTCGCCGTCGACGATGAGGGCGTCGAACTGCCACTGGCGGATCAGGCCGAAGGCCGAGGCGAAGGTTTCGACCGCGTAAGGCTTGAAGCCGAGCAGCTCGAAGTCGCGGTTGAACCCCGCGGCAACGCCGGCGTCGGCGGCGATGATCAGGCAGAGAGGAAGCACGGTGCGCGGCCGGTGGCGTTCAGATCAGTCTTGCGAAGATTGCGGAACAGCGCCGAACGGCTGCCGAAGCCGGCCCGCGTCGCCGCTTCGCTGCAGGCGCTGCCGACGGCGAGGTGGCGGCGCGCCACGGCCGTGCGCTTCCGGAGCAGAAAGGCGTGCGGCGTCTCGCCCAGCACGAGGCTGAACAGCCGCACGAAGTGAAAACGCGACAGACTCGCGGCGCGCGCCATCTCGTCGAGCGAGAGCGGCTCGTCGTGGTGGCTGGCGATGAAGTCGGCGGCGAGCAAGATGCGGCGCAGCAGCTGCTCGCGCGTCGCCAGCTTGACGCAGGCGATCCGCGCCGCCCGGCGACGCAGCGCCAGCTCCTCGGCGATGGCTTCCTGGACCAGGGCAATCCGGTCGGCCCGCTCGGCGCTCGGCAAGCGGCCCGCGGCGCGGCCGCGCGCGATCGCGAGCAGGCGGACGCCGGCCGGGCCGTCGCGCGAGCGAAGGTTCTCGGCGAATCCGAAGCCGGCCGCATCACCGATGCCGATGTTCGCGTCGTCGTCTTGGGGCGGCGCATCGTCGACCTCGTCGAGCGTCGTGCCGGCGCGAACCGCGAACGCCGCGTCGCGCTCGGCGCGAGAGACGGCGACGACGAGCAGCCGCGTGCGCACCTCGGGCTCGATCTGCACCGCGCAGGCCTCGCCGCCATCGAGAAGCAACCACGCGTCATCGTCGACGCGGACGCGACGGTTGCGCCAAGCCAGGCTCGCAGCGCCGTCGAGCACGGTGCGAAACACCAGCGCCGGCCGCTCCGCGGCCGCTACGTGCGGCTTGGCCGGCTCGGAAAGTGAATGCATATACATCGTTTCGGGCAAATTTTTGCAGACTGTCAAGCGATGGCGCGCGTCAACCTGACCAGTTTGCGATTGGTCTCGCTCAGCTTGTCGTCGAGCAGTGCGCTCACCTCCTGCTGCGCCTTCTTCCACAGCGGCAGCGCCTCGGCGAACACGGCGCGGCCCTTTTGCGTGAGCGCCGGAAGCCGCCGGCGGCGGTCCGTGCCCACCGCGAGCGAGATCCAGCCCTGACGCTCCAGGCCGCGCAGATTGCGGATCATCGTCGTCTCGTCCATGGCGGTGCGCCCAGCCAGCTCCTTGACCGAGAGGCCGCACGCGCTGGCCACCGCCCAGAGCACCGCCATCTGGCTCGCCGACAAGCCGGCATCGCGCAGATGCCGGTCGTAGATGCTCGTGACCGCCCGCGCCGCCATGCGGATGTTGCCGCAGACGCAGTCGAATCCGCGCGGTGCGAGCTGGTCGACGAGGTCCATGGGACGAGTATAGATGCAGCTACAGGCAATCGGGTGCAAACGGCGAGGCGATCGCTCGCCCCGCCGGCCTCGGGAACGACGCGCGCTCAGAACGAATACGTGCCGCGCGCGTAGTAGGCGCGGCCTGTCGGGTCCGCGAAGCGCGGGTCGTAGCCGACCTGGAAGGTCGCCGCCTGGTTCGAGAACGGCGCGTCGCGATCGAAGACGTTCTTCGCACCCACGGTGAGCGTGAAGGCCTTGCTCGGCTGCCAGGTGCCGTACAGGTCGAAGGTCGTGTAGCTCGAGACATGATGCGGCGCGACCTGGTCGACGTAGCCGCTCTTGTAGTGGCCGACGACGCCGACGCCCCACGGACCCAGGTTCCAGTTGGCCGTGGCGCCCGTTTGCCAACGGAAGATCGGCGTGCCGCCGGCGACCACAGCGTTGCCTTGATAGCTGCCGATGTTGTTGATGAAGGGGCCGCCGACCTGGTTCTGGTATTCGTACTTGTAGATGTAGGTGCTGTTGAAGGTGAAGGTGAAGTTGCCGGCCGCAGTGGTACGCAGACGATAGGCACCGGTCAGGTCGATGCCGCTGGTGCGGATCTCGCCCAGGTTGTCCTGCGTGTCGAGGATGTAGCCGCAATTGTCGGTCGGCGCCGGCGGGTATTGCGGGCAGAGCGAACCGTCGCTCGACAACGAACCGTCTGGCGCGCGCTTGAACAGGCTGGCGAATTTCACGGGGTCGCCGAAGATCGTGTCGTCGGTCAGCGCGCCGATCTGCTGGCGCAGCTTGATCCACCAGAAGTCGACGCCGACGCTGACGTCGGTCATCGGCTCGAACACCAGACCGAAAGTCAGGTTCTTAGACTTCTCCGGCTTCAGCTTCTTGTTGCCGCCGGCCAGCGATTCGAACTGAACGTCGCAATTGTCGGCGGCAGAAACGCCGGGGATCGCATTGCCGCCCGGGCAGCGGATCGGGTCGTTGTGGTTGTTGGCGGTGTTGGTGAAGGTGTTCGGCGCGTTCAGGTCGAACAGCGACGGAGCACGAAAGCCGGTCGAGTACGAGCCGCGCATCAGCACCTGCTGCATCGGCTGGTAGCGGAAGCCGACCTTCGGGTTGGTCGTGCTGCCGAAGTCGCTGTAGCGGTCGTAGCGCAGCGAGGCGGTGACGTCGAGCTGCTTGAAGATCGGCACGTTCAGCTCGGAATACACCGCCGAGACGTTGCGCTGGCCGTGGCTGTCGGTCGCCGGGTCGAAGCCGGTGCTGGAAATCACCAGCGTGTCGAACGGCGGATTGCCGACGAAGCGCAGGTTCTCGTGGCGAAACTCGGCACCGACGGCAACCGCCGCCGGGCGGCCGGCGCCGGTCCAGTCGCCGATGTCACGGCTCACCTGGCCGTCGACCGAATAGACCTGGCCACGACCGGTGAAGAGCGTTCCCCTGGCGGCGGCGGCCGTGATCGCCGCCTGTCCGGCAGCGTCCTGCGTGAAGCTGAACGGGTTGATCGTCCCGTTGGCCACGGCTGGCGTGATCAGCGTGCCATCGGTGTAGCCGCCGATCAGCTTGTCCTTGATGATGTTCGAATTGAGCGCGCCGCCGACCTTGTAGTCCCAACCGGCAACATTGCCGTCGAGCGAGGCGACAAAGCGCTGCTGCGTGTTCTCGGTCTGTTCGGCCCGCCCGCCGCTCGCCTGGTCGCGCCAGCGCAGCCTGACCGGCAGGGTCGGGTCGAGCACGAAGGCGGTGGGCAGCGGCGTGATGCCGTTGCCCGGGTAGTACTTGGTGCCCGGGTTGATGTGCAGCGCCCCGTACGGCACGCCGGCGACCAGCGTGTCGTTGGTGCTCTTGGTGACGAAGTACTCGAGGTTGCCCTGCATCGCATCGCTGAACTTGAACGTGCCGTGCATCAGCGCCGACATGCGCTCGGTGTTCGGCACCAGGTCGACCTGCCGGGCGAACATGTAGCCGCAGGTCTTGTCGCCGGGCTGGTTCGAAGGATTCGGCCTGCCGTTCGGCGACGCGCAGTCCGGGAACAGCGGGTTCTCGACGTTGCCGCCCTGGTTGTACTGGCCCGGAAAAGTCGTCGGCGACGTCTTGCCGCTGGCGTCGTACTGCAGCCGCTCGTAGGCGCGGATGCGGTCCTGCTTCTGGTAGTCGACGACGCCGAAGAAGTTGAAGCGGTCCTTGTCGAGATCGCCGGTGCCGAACGCGATGTTCGAGTTATAGGCCCGGCCCGCCTTCTGCGACGGGATGTCGAACCCACCGGAGACGATCACGCCGGTGAAGTCGTGCTTGGTGATGAAGTTGATGACGCCACCGACGGCATCGCTGCCGTACAGCGCCGAGGCGCCGTCGCGCAGCACTTCGACGCGGTCGAGCGCGGCGAAGGGAATCATGTTCAGGTCGGGGGCGCTGCCGTCGATCGCGTTGTTGGCGATGCGTCGGCCGTTCAGGAGAACGAGGGTCTTGTTCTGGCCGAGGGCGCGCAGGTTGGCGAAGGCCGCGCCGCCGGTGGCCGAGCCGACCGACTGGCTCGTCGCCACCGAGGTCTGCGCCGCGGACACCCGGTCGAGCAGCTGCTGCACGGTCGTGATGCCTTCCTTCTTCAGGTCGTCGACCTTGAGCACGGTCACGGGAACCGAGGTCTCGGCGTCGATGCGCTTGATCGCCGAGCCGGTGATCTCGACGCGCTCGAGCTGCTGCGGCTGCCCTTGGGACCACGCGGCCATCGGGAAGGCGGCGGCGACGGCGGCCGCGAGGATCCGGCGACGGCCGGGACGGTTGCGTGTGGCGCCGGCGGCGACCTGGCCAGTCTTGGACATGTTTCGTTCCTGAAAAAGTTGCGTGGCTTTGCGGCTTCGTGAGCCGAGCCGGCAGACTACGAACCGGCGCGCCCCGCGACGTTGCAGTTCTTGCGAATTTGCCAACGTGCCGCCGCCGCGCAACGCCGCCGACAGTCTCCAAACCGTATCGAAACAATCGGCGTGCGATCGGCGCCACGACGCGCCGACGCGCTCGTCTGGCGCGGCGATCGACTGCGGCGCGACAGGCGCGCCCGTCGCGCCGGGACGTCGGCGCCGGCGCCGGGCGCCCCCGGGGCTCACCAGAAGGTGTACTTGGCGCCGGCCACGAAGTAGCGGCCCATCAGGTCATGGAAGGCCGAGTTCCCGAGCGACAGGAACGGCGACAGATTGGCGTCGACCGGCGGCTGGCGGTTGTCGAGGTTCTTGATCGTCAGGCTGAGCTCGAGGTTCTTGAAGGCCTTGTAGCCAACGAAAAGGTCGGTCGTCAGGAACGACTGGATCGTGCAGAGCTCGGGGTGCGGCCCGCCCTCGTAGATGCATCCGCCCGGGCCCGGGCCAAAGGCGAGCGCGTACTTGCCCGTGTAGTTGAAGGTGAGGCTCGACGTCCACGGCCCGCGATCGAGGCTGAATCCGAGGCGGAAGCGGTCCTTGGGCTGCTGATAGGTGCCGGCGAAATCGACCGACGGTGCCCCAGGGACGTTGACGATGTCGAAGTGCGGCAAGTGGTCGTAGGTGCCGATTACGCCGAGCTTGCCGAAGTCGCCGAGGTTCTGCGAGCCCTTCAATTCGATGTCGTAGCCCCAGACCTTGGTCGAGCCCAGATTCGAGTACTCGAGGTTCATCGACTTGATCGTGCCGTCGGGGTTGCGGACGACGATGCCCGGGTACTGGCTCTCGTTCGCCAGCACGAAGTCAGGCGATAGGGATGTGATCTCGTTGCGACGCTTGATCAGGTACAGGTCGAACGCGATCGACACGTTGTCGACCGGCTCGAAGATCAACCCGGCCGTGAGGCTCTTCGATTTTTCCGGCTGCAAGTTCGGGTTGGAGTTGAAGGTCGCCGGGAACGAGACCGCGCAGTTCGGATTGTTCGGATCGGGCGTCGCGCACAGGGTCGGGTCGCGCACGTTGCTGAAGAAGCCGAGCGAAGGCGTGGTCGTCAGCTCGGTGATCGCGGGGGCGCGGAATCCGGTCGCGTAGGTGCCGCGCAGCGCCAGCTGCGGCAGCACCTTCCACTTGAAGCCGAGCTTCGGATTGACGGTCGTGCCGAAGTCGCTGTAGTGGTCGACGCGGCCGGCGAGCGAGGCCTCGAAGTTCTTGAAAACGGGAATCGAGAACTCCGCATAAGCAGCGCCGACGGTGCGGCCGCCGTCGGAGGACGAGGCGCCGATCACGCTCAGCACGCCCGAGGCCGTGATCGGGTCCGGCGTGCTCGTGTATTTCTCGTGCCTCAGCTCGGCACCGACGGCGACGCTGACCATGCCAGCGGGCAACTTGTAGATGTCGCGCGTGCCGCGCAGGTCGATCGACACCGTGCTCGTCGTGCCGAGGTCGCGCAGAGTCGGATACAGCCGGCTCATCAGGCCCGGATCGTTCGCCGACGGATTGCCGAAGATGAAGGTCGGGATCGCCTGCCCGTTCTGGTCGAGCACCTCGTTGACGAGGACGCTGTCGTTGATGATGCCGGTCGTGACGACCTTCGTCTTCGAGCGCGAATAGAGGAGCCCCGACTCGACGTCCCAGCCGGCCAGGTCGGAATTGCGGATGCCGAGCACGCCTCGCTGCGTGTCGCTGATCGCGTCCTTGACGAAGGGCACGTCCGCGAACCGATAGCGAAGCGCAACGTCCGTCGTCGTCGACGGGTTCTGCGGATGGCCGACCGGCAGGTCGATGTAGGTCGTCGCCAGGGTGCCGGTCTGGAAGTAAGTGCCGCTGCTGTACGACGATGTCTGCTGCTTGAAGCGGGTACGGCCGATCGTGCCGTCGCCGAACAGCTCGAAGCCGCGGCCGAGCGCGAGCGTGCCGGCAAAGGTCAGGGCGTCGCGCTGCGATTCGGAGATCAGGTCGATGAACTTGACCGGGTCGTAGACGCAGCGGCCGTTGTTCGCCGCGGTCGGGTCGTTGAGCGGCGTGCAGCCGGGCAACGCGCCGAGGAAGGCGCCGCCGGCCGGTGGCGTGGCGACGAACAGGTTGCCAGGATAGGAATAGCTCGAGCGCTGGTCGGTCAGGCCGAAGCGTCGAAAGTCCGTCGTCGCGGTGAGCGGCCGGCGACTTTCCTTCACCGGGTCCTGGTCGATGTGCGAATAGTTGAGGAAGAAGTTGTAGCCGTCGCTGCTCACCGATCCCTTGCCGTAGGTGAGCGCGCCGTTGCGCGAGTTGCCG
>JANXWR010000378.1 GCA_025351025.1 Burkholderiales bacterium
CTCATCGCCCTCGACGCCGACGGCGTGCTCCTCGACTTTCATCTCGGCTACGCCGGCGCCTGGCAGCGCGCCTTCGGCGCAGCGCCGCGCGAGCGCGACCGGCTCGCCTACTGGCCGATGGATCGCTGGGAAGTCGAGCGACTCGACGACGCGAAGCGCGCGCATTTCCGCCAGCATTTCGACGAGACCTTCTGGACCACAGTGCCGGCCATCGAGGGCGCGGTCGAGGCATGCCACCTGCTGCACGACGCCGGCTTCGAGCTGGTCTGCGTGTCCGCGCTCGAGGCCGAGTACGAGTCGGCGCGGCTGCGCAATCTGCGCGACCTCGGCTTTCCGATCGAGCGAGTCGTTGCCACCGGAAACGCGGCGGGCGAGCGCAGCCCGAAGGCCGACGCGATCGCTGCTATGGACCCGGAGGCCTTCGTCGACGACTACCTGCCGTATCTGCGCGGCGTGCCATCGCATGTGCACACGGCGCTCGTCATGCGCGGGCCGAACGGCAGCCCCAACGCCGGCGACGAGATGAAGCTAGTGCATTCGGTGCACGACGACCTTGCCGGCTTCGCCACCCATTGGCTGACGCGCTGATCTCCTACTTGCGCTGGTTGTCGAGCGATGTGGGCGGCGTGTAGCCGAGGTCGCGGGCGCGGGTCTCGTACTGCGCCGCGGGCACCGGCTGGTCCTGGCGCCGGTAGTACACGGCGAGCTCGTAGCAGGCAATGCCGTTGCCGAGCGCGGCGGCGTATTGCAGCCACCCTTCGTAGCGATTCGGATCGGCGGCGATGTCGGCGTCGCCGCGCAGGTAGGCGCGCGCAATACGCGCCGCCGCGTCCTTGTCGCCGCGGGCCGCCTTGCGCCACTCGGCGAGCCAACGCGCTTCAGTCGTCTTGGGCTGGAATGCACTGCGGTACAGCCGCACTTGGTTGCTGCGCAACGCGTTTACCGCGTCGTTCGCGCCTTCGCGTGCTACCTGGGCACCGCCGGCGAGGCGGCTGGACGGATAGCGCTGCAGATAGGCCTCGGCCAGCTTGACGATGTCGGCCGGCCAGAGGTTGTCTTCCAACTCCTTCCACGCGGCTGCTTCCTCCGCCGCGCTGAACTGCGGCAAGACCGGCGCATTGGCCGCTCGCAGCGCAAGACTGAAACGAACCTGCGTGTTCTCGGCGATGAACGGGACCTGAGTGAATTGCCGGATCGCCTGCACCGGATGGTTCTGCATGGTCTGCGTGACGTCGAACTTGACGAGGCGGAAGAAGTCCGAAAACGAGATGTCGTCGGACGCCGATCCGAGCAGCTTCACCAGCGAGGCCGTGTAGAACGTGCTGATCGTCTCGACCGCCGGCGCGATCGCCGGCTTGCCGGCGCCGGTGGAGAAGACGATCAGGCAGCCGAGTGGCGCTTCGACCTGGTTGAAGCCGTCGGTGGCCGTCAGCGCCGCGCGCAGCGACGTGCGGCAGGCGTCGACGACGGCGATCGTCAAGCCGCCGGGCCGCCGCGGCAACTGATCGATGACATCGCGGCGCAGGTGCAGGCTGCTCTTGAGCAGCGTGTCTTCGCGAGAATCGGGTGGCACGCCGGCGCCGAGCATCAGGTTTTCGGCGTCGACCTGCATGCCGTGACCGGTGTAGTAGAAAAGAATCGTCGCGTTGGGCGGCGAATCGGCGGCGACCTTGGCGAAGGCCTGGATCGTGTTGCGCAGCTGCGCGGGATCCTGGTCGAGCGCCGACGTCACCATGAAGCTACGGCGCTCGAGCGCCCCGGCCAGGTCATGGACGTTCTTGTGCGTCGGCGGCAGGTCGAAGGGTTGCGGATAGGCGCGGTTGCCGATCAGGAGGGCGAGCCTGGTCGTGCCCTGCGCCTCGTCCCCTGGCAAGGCGAGTTGGGCCCACGCGGTGCCACCCCATCCCACGCCGCCTGCCAGAAGGGGCAACGAGAGAAGCGCCCTTCGCCGCTCGTCGGGGAGGGCTGGCGCGACCGAGGCGCTGCGATGGCGACGACGCGAGCTCACTCGCACCGCAAGGTCTTCGGCTTGATCTCGCAGGTATCGGGCAAGCGGATCGACTCGCGTCCCACGGTGGCCGGACGACCGGCTCCGACCTCGGCGATGACGCCCGAACGCAGGCGCGACGACACGTTCTCGGTCCGCACGGCTTCATCGAAGCGCGCGTGGCGCGCTTCTTCGATCAGCGCGATCACCGCCGCCAGCGCCCCAGCTTCCTGAGGCGTCCGTGGCGCGTCGCCGTTGTAGAAGATGCGGATCTCGGTGATCTTGCCCGTCCCGTCATAGAAGGGTCGTACCAAGGCGTTGCCACCGAGGAAGATGACCGCGGTGTTGCCACCCACGCCCTTCGGCCGTGCGGTGATGAAGC
The DNA here is from genome assembly GCA_025351025.1 of Burkholderiales bacterium. GTDB lineage: Bacteria > Pseudomonadota > Gammaproteobacteria > Burkholderiales > Burkholderiaceae_C > Schlegelella_A. The sequence goes on from JANXWR010000378.1 coordinate 2,370, forward strand.
CGCCTTCGGACCCGCCGACCTGCACTTGGATAAAGCTGTTTGCCGTCGAGGTGCCGAAGCCACCGCCGTTGGCCAGTGCCGTCGGCGACATTGCGAGGGTGAGCGCCGGGACCGAGGTCTGCGAGCCCTGCAGGTTGTTGAACGGCAGTCGGGCCCGGATCAGGCCGCTAAGACCCGTGGTCAGCACATCGGCGGTGAGCTTGATGAAGTCGCCTTCCAGGCCGGCCTGTGTCGCCGTCTGGTCGCCGTTGGTCGGCGGCGCGCCGGCGACGTTGATCTGGCTCGAGTCGATGCGGATCAGGCCGAGCGTGATCGTCGTCGTCGCGTTGTTGAAACGCGCCTGGTTGGTGTCGCCGAGCACTCCGCTGACGGCAGAGATCTGGCCGAGCAGCGTGTTGCCGGGCTGGTCGAGCAGCAGCGAGCCGCCGGCCGGCGAACGCAGTACGAGCAGGCTGCCGGCGGTCGAGGCCAGCGTCGCGCCCGCGTCCTGGACGATCGTCCCGCTCGCCTCCTTGATCGGCACGAAGCCGAAGCTGAGCGTCTTGCCCGCGAACTCGGGATCGGTCAGGTTGATGGCGGTCGGCGTCGCATTCGAGGTCAGGATCAGCGTGCCGCCGTTGAGCTGCAATGCTCCCGTCAGGGTTAGAACGCCATCGGTCACGATGCCGCCGCCGTTGGCGAGGGTCACGCCGCCCAGCAGCAGATCGACCGTGCTGCGCAGGTCGAGCGAGCTGGCATTGGCGGAAATCTTGCCGTCGAAGCGGTTCGTCGCCTGGGTCGCCGTGATCGCGCCGCCGGTGAAGGCGATCGGCACGGTTGCTGTGACCGGGTCGTTGTAGGTCTGCACGCCGGTGGTGATGACGCGGGCGCTGCCGGTGCCGTCGGCGGTGTCGAAGGCCGTGCGCTCTCCCGACGTGCCGTTCCAGTCGGCGGCGGCGGCGTTGTTGTCTGTGACCAGGCTCTTCAGCGCCGTCGTCACGCCTACCGGGCCGGTGATACGAGTCGTTCCGCCGCTGTTCAGCGTCAGCGCGAAGGCGCCGTCGACGCTGCCGCCGAGGTTGAGGTCGCCGGTGGCCGTCTGCAAAGTCGTGTCGGCGCGGAGCACGAGGTTGCCGGCGCTGATCGTGCCGCCGCCGTCGCTGCGGCCGATGACGTGCCCTGTAAAGCCGGCGGCACCGTCGAGTACCGCCTGCGACACCTGCAACGCACCGGCGCCACCTGCCACGCCGATCGACAAGGTGGGGTCGATCGGCGCGATAGTGAGCACACCCGAGCCGGCGATCGAGGTGCCGCCGTTGAGCGCGTTGGTCTGCAGCGTCAGGTCGGCTGCGCCGCTTACGGGCCCGGTCAGCGTCAGCGCCGAGCCGGTGAGTCGGGAGATACCGGCGAGCTGTAGCGCGCCTGAGTAGCTCTGCGCCCCGGTCGTGTCGATGCTCGGACCGGTCAATTGCACCGCGCCGCCGCCGTTCGCGGTCAAGCTGGCAAGGGCGGTCGTTGCACCGACCGCGCCTGCGAAGGACGTGGTACCAGGGCTTTGCAGGGTCAGACCGAAAGCGCCGTCTAGCGCATTGCCGAAGACGATCGACGAGGCCGTCAGCGTCGTCGCCGCGCCGAGCGTCGTCTTGCCGGCATTGCTCTGCGTGCCCGTCGTCCTGACGCTGCCGGCGTTGAGTTGCAGCGGACCGGTCGTGCTCAGGCTGGTCAGCGCGGTCCCTGCACCGATTGCCGAGCCGAGCGTCACCCCGGTGCTGCCGTTGACTGCCAGGGTGCGCGCGCCGTCGACGGTACCGGCGAGATTGAGCGTGCTTCCCGTCAACGCTGCGTCGGCGTTGAGCTGGAGGGCGTCGTTGTAGGTCTGGTTGCCGGTCGTCGTGACGTTGCCGCCGAGCTGTGTCGTTCCCGCGGCGTCCGTGGTCAGGCTGGCGAGAGCAGTCGTCGCACCGACCGCGCCGGCGAAGTTCGTCGCAGCCGCGTTGACCGCGAGGTTGTGCGCGCCGTCGATCGTGCTCCCGAAGTTGACCGAAGGTGCCGAGAGCGTGCTGTCTGCGACCAGCGTGGTCGCGCCCGAATACGTTTGCACGCCGCTGCTGGTGATCGTCGTGCCGAGCTGCGTCGCACCACTGACCGTCAGCGCGTTGACTGCCCGCGTGCCGCCCACGGCGCCGGTGAACGAGGTCATTCCTGTCGTCGTCACCGAGAGGTTGCGCGCCGGGCCGGTGGCACTATCGACGCTGCCGGCGAACGCGACACTGCCGCTGCCGTTGGTGATCGTCATGTCGGCCGGCAACACGACATTGCCGATGTTGATTGCGCCAGTGCTGTCGACCCGGCCGAGTGTCAGGGTCGGGACGCCGCCAAAGATATTGAGCAATCCTTGCGACACCTGCAGCGTGCCCGCGCCGCCAGCGACGCCGATCGAACCCGAGGCGGCGTTCGGCGCCACCCGGACGCTGCCAGCGCCGCTGCCGGTGGCCGGGCCGGCAACGCTCAGCGCGTCGCTGAGGATGGTTACGGACTGGGTGCCGATGTCGAGGGAACTGCCGAACGACACGGCGCTCGCCGACAGCGTCGCGTTGCTGCCGATCGTGACCGGCCCGCCGAACGACTGGCTGCCGGTCGTAGTGGTACTGGCGTCGAGGGTCGTGTTGCCGGCGACGGTGAGTGTGCCGAGAGCGGCCGGACCGCCGATCGCGCCGCCGACGGCGCCACCGAAGGTCGTGATGCCGCCGGTCGTCACTGTGAGGTTGCGCGCCTGCCCGGCGGCGCTCGAAACGGTTCCCGTGAAGTTGGCGTTGCCCGACGCATTTTGCACCGCGAAGTTGGTCGGCAGGGTGAGGTTACCGAAGGTCAGGTCGCCGGTGCCGTCGGCGCGCCCGACGGTGATGCTGGTAAAGCTCGTGAACTTGTCGAGCGTCGCCTGACTGATCTGATAGGTGCCCGCGCCGCCCGCCACGCCGACGGTCGCGTTCCGCGTCAGGCTCGACAAGGCCGCGTTGCCGCTGCCGGAGACCGGGCCGACCAGGGCCAGAGCGTCGGATTGGAGGCCGAGGTCGAACGTGCCGGCGACGATGCCGTTGCCGAAGCTTAGGCCCGAGCCGACGAAGTTCGAGTTGCTGCCCAGGGTGACGGTGTCGGTGTAGAGCTGCGTTCCCGTCGTCGCGACGCCGCTCGCCAGGGTGCTTTTGCCGGTGACGGTGAGCTGTGCCGCGTTGGTGATCGGCGCCTCGGCATGGACCGCGTCGGCCGCGGCGTTGCTGCTCGTCAGGGCGAGGTTGTGCCCGGCAGCGTTTACTGCGCCCTGCAGATCGATCTTCGCGGCGCCGGAAACCAGCGCCACATCGGCACCGAGCACGATCGGGCCGGTGTAGGTCTGGTTGCCGGTCGTTGTCACGTTGCCGCCGAGCGTACTGTTGCCGGTGACGGTGAACTGCGCCGTGTTCGTGATCGCCGCGCCGGTTTGGATGGCGTTTGCGGCGGCGTTGCTGCTGGTCAGCGACAGGTTGTTGCCGCCGCCGTTCGCGCCGCCCTGCAGATCGATCTTGCTGGCGCCCGAGTTGAGGGTGACGTTGCCCGAGAGCTGCACGGGGGTCGTATAGACTTGGTTTCCGCTCGACGTGACGTTGGCGCCCAGGGTCAGGCCGGTCGTGCCGGTGAGCGTGACGTTGCTGCCGTTCAGCGCACCGTTGATGGCGAGCGATCCGCCGAGCGCTTGCAAGGTCAGGTCGGCTGTGCCGGTGTCGATGGGTGCGGCGGGCAACGCCAGCGAGCCGCCGGCGATCAGCGAGACCGCCTGGTTCGCTCCGGAAGTGAGGCTGGAGACGGTCAGGTTGTTGGTGTCGCGGACATTGACCGCGCCGCCGCTCAGCGAAAGGGTGGCCTGGAAGTCGTTGCCGGGCTGGGCCAGAGTGATGTTGCCGGTACCGGCGCTGACCGTCGTCGCACCGCCCGCCACGATCGTGCCCCCGGTCTGCAGGATCGGCGCGTTGGCCGACGTCAGGCCCAGTGTTCCGAGCGCCGTCACGTTGTTCGCCAGCGTCATCGCTCCGCCTGAGCTCAGCGCGACGTTCGTGCCGCGCAGGGTGCCCACGGTGGTGAGCGCACCGCCGCTCGTCAATGTCAGGTTGGCGGTGCCCGTGTCGACAGCCGTTGCCGGCAAGGTCAGCGCGCCGCCGGCGTTGACGTTCACCGCCTGATTCGGTGCGCTCACGAGCGAACTCAGCGTCAGCGCGTTGGCGTCGACGATGCTGATCGCGCCGCCCGTTACGCCGAGGATCGCGAAGTCGTTGGCTCCGTTGGCCAATGTGACGGCCCCGGTCCTGGCGTTGACGTTGGTCGCGCCTCTGACGACAGCGCCCGCGGTCTGCGTCACGGCGCCGTTGCCGGCGCTCGTGTCGATCGTGAGCGAGGTTGCGTTGATGGCGCCGAGCGTGAGGGCGTTGGTGTCGGTGATCTGCGTCGCCGCACCGGTCAGGTTGACGGTGTTCTGGAAGTCGTTGGCCTGAGTCAGCGTGATCGAGCCTGCGCCGGCGTTGACGGTAGTGATGCCGGCGATGGTGAGCGCGCCGGTCTGCGAGACAGCGCCGCCATTGCTGGTGGCGTTGATGGAGGCGGCCGTGCCGCTGCCCAG
>JANXWR010000429.1 GCA_025351025.1 Burkholderiales bacterium
ATCAGGAAGATCCCGCTTCTGATCGGCGGCGCGACGACGAGCCGCGTGCACACGGCGGTGAAGATCGCGCCGCACTACGAAGGCCCGGTCGTCTACGTGCCCGACGCCAGCCGCTCGGTCGGCGTCTGCAGCGACCTGCTCTCCGACGAGCGCGCCGCCGCCTACATCGCCGACCTCGAGGCCGACTACGTTCGCGTCCGCGCGCAGCACGCGAGCAAGAAGGCGACGCCGCTCGTCACCCTGGCCGAGGCACGTGCCAACAAGACGCCGGTCGACTGGGCCGCCTATGTGCCGCCGGTGCCCAAGTTCATCGGCCGGCGCCTGCTCAAGAACCAGGATCTCGCCGAGATCGCCGAGGTCGTCGACTGGGGTCCGTTCTTCCAGACCTGGGACCTCGCCGGACCCTACCCGGCGATCCTTACCGACGACATCGTCGGCGAATCGGCGCGACGCGTGCTCTCCGACGGCAAGCGCATGCTCCGTCGCGTGATCGAGGGCCGGTGGCTGATCGCCAACGGCGTCGTCGGCCTATATCCGGCGGCCACCGTCGGCGACGACGATATCGAGATCTACGCCGACGAGTCGCGCACCGAGGTGCTGATGACCTGGCGTGGCCTGCGCATGCAGAGCGTGCGGCCCGTGGTCGACGGCGAAGACGGGAAAAAGATCAGGCGACCGAACCGCTGCCTCGCCGACTTCATCGCGCCCAGGGGCTCGGGCCGCGACGACTACATCGGCCTGTTCGCCGTCACCGCCGGCCTGGGCGTCGAGAAGAAGGAGCGCCAGTTCGAAGCCGACCTCGACGACTACAGCGCGATCATGCTCAAGGCGCTTGCCGATCGGCTCGCCGAAGCCTTTGCCGAGAGCCTGCACCGGCGCGTACGCACCGACCTCTGGGGCTACGCGCCCGACGAATCATTGAGCGTGGCCGAGCTGGTCGCCGAGCGCTACCGCGGCATTCGCCCGGCGCCGGGCTACCCGGCCTGCCCCGACCATCGCGTCAAGCGCGAGCTGTTTCGCGTGCTCGGCTGTGACGAAATCGGCATGAGCCTGACCGAGAGCATGGCCATGCTGCCGGCGGCGAGCGTTTCTGGCTTCTATCTTGCTCATCCCGACGCGGCGTACTTCAACGTCGGCAAGATCGGCCCCGACCAGATCCGCGACTGGGCCTTGCGCAGCGCCATCGCGCAGACCGACGCCGAACGGGCGCTGACGACCCTCCTCTGAGGGCAACGACCCCGGCGATTCATGTCGCCGAAAAGGGCCTCGCCGCGCGCTGGAAGCCGGATGCGTTCGATTACATCTGGCGCATCTCCTTTCAAGACTCTCACAAAGCGGCAATGCGTCAGTTGCGACGGCCCGTAAGGCCTCGGTCGATTGCCAGGTTTTGACGCTATCTTCGCGCCCGCCGCCACCCAGAATGCCTTCCAGACCGTGGCACAAACGCTGCGTTGTCGGCACCGTGTAAAGAATTCCTATTGGTCGTCGGGAGACACGGTGAACACTGTTCAGAACATCGAAATCGGCGGCGGGCGTTTTGCCCGCTTCGGGCGCGGCGCCGTCGCCACTGCAGTTTTGCTGGTCGTTGCGGCGTGCGGCGGCGGGAGCGGTTCGGGCGACCCGGCTGCTGGCGGCAGCGGTGGCGGCGGTACCCCCGTCGTTGCGGCCACGACCCCGACGCCGACCGAGGCGGCGCGCTTCCTCACCCAGGCGACGATGGGTCCGAGCGAAGCCGAGATCACTCGCCTGTCCGGGATGCAGTACGGCGCCTGGATCGACGAGCAGATGGCCAAGCCGCAAACGCTGCATCGCCTCTACATCAACCAGGCTTCCGCCGACCTCGACGCCGTCGGCCAGAAGCTCAGCGCGACCAATTTCTACGACTCGTGGTGGAGCCAGTCTCTCGGCGCCGATGACCAGCTTCGCCAGCGCACCACCTTCGCGCTGTCCGAGCTGTTCGTCATCTCGTTCGCCAACTCGACGCTGCAGAACCAGGTGCGCGGCGTGGCGTCGTACTACGACATGCTGGGCGAGAAGGCCTTCGGCAACTTCCGCGACCTCATGGAAGGGGTGACGTTCCATCCGATGATGGGCATCTACCTCACGCACATGAAGAACCTGAGGGAGGACCCGACCACTGGCCGCGTCCCCGACCTGAACTACGCCCGCGAGATCACGCAGCTGTTCTCGGTCGGCGAATACAAGCTGAACATCGACGGCACCAACCAGATGGGAGCCGACGGCCGGCCCGCCCCCGCCTACAAGTCGGCCGACCTGGAAGGCCTGTCGCAGGTCTTCACCGGCCTCAGCTGGTACGCGGGCCCGCAGCTCACCGACCGCACCGCGGCGCGCTTCAACGGGCAGAACCCCGACCTGTCGCGCGACTGGAAGCCGATGCAGGACTACAACGAGTACACGCCGAACACGAGCTTTCACTCGATCTCGCAGAAGTCCTTCCTCGGCACTACGATCGCGCCGCAGACCAAGCCCGACACCCTGGGCGACGTCAAGATCGCGCTCGACACGCTGTTCAACAACCCGAGCGTCGGGCCCTTCGTCAGCAAGCAGCTGATCCAGCGCCTGGTCACCAGCAACCCGAGCCCGGCCTACGTGGCGCGCGTTGCCACCGTCTTCAACGACAACGGCAAGGGCGTGCGCGGCGACATGACGTCGATCTGGAAAGCGATCCTGCTCGATCAGGAAGCGCGCACCGTCAACGCCTCGTCGACCTACGGCAAGGTGCGCGAGCCGCTGCTGCGTCTGTCGAGCATGCTGCGCGCATTCAACGCGCAATCGACCAGCGGCCGCTACACCGGCATCGGCCTGACCGACGACCCGTCGACGCAACTGAACCAGACGCCGATGTTCGCGCCGACGGTGTTCAACTTCTTCCGCCCCGGCTACGTGCCGACGAGCAAGACGATCACCGACGCGAACCTGGTTGTTCCCGAGCTGCAGATCACGCACGATCTGTCGGTCGCCGGCTACATGAACTACATCCGCGGCTGGACCCAGCTCAACAAGAACCGCGACATCCAGCATGCCTACACCACGGAGCTGACCCTCGCGGCGACGCCGGCGGCACTGGTCGATCGCATGAACCTGCTGCTCTTCTCCGGCACCATGCCCGACACGCTGAAGACCCAGATCGCGACGGCGGTCGGCAGCCGCGTCATCCCGGCGGCGGTGTACCCGGCCGCCGTTGCCGCCAGTGCACCGGCGGCGGCATCGGGAGCGAGCGGCGCCGCAAGCGCCCCGGCGCCGACACCGACCAACCAGGCGGCCATCGATGCCGCCAAGCTCGACCGCGTTTACCTCGCAGTGTTTCTGTCGATGTCTTCGCCCGACTACCTGATTCAGAAATAAGAGGGAAACGATCATGTCCAAACTCAACGCTTCGCGCCGCCAGTTCCTGCGCACCGCGTCGGTCGTCTCCGGCTCTGTCGGCGCGGCGGGCGCTCCTTTCGCGCTCAACCTGGCGAGCCTGGGCAGCGCGGCGGCCCAGGCCGCGCCGGGCGGCGGCTACAAGGCGATCGTCTGTCTCTTCCTCTACGGCGGCAACGACTCCTCGCACATGGTGCTGCGCACTGACGCCGCATCTTTCGCCGAGTACACCCGTATGCGCGCCACCGGCCCGGCGCCGATCGCCCTGTTGCCACCGGGCACCGCGCCGAACGGCGGCGCGACCAAGGCGTCGCCGGCCAACCTCGGCGGCGTGCTGCCGATCGCGCCGAAATTCAGCGTCTTCGCCGCCGAGAATGCGGCCAACACCTACGCCGTGCATCCGAGCATGCCCGAGGTGGTGAACCTGTTCGCCGCCGGTCGGCTGGGCATCATCGCCAACGCCGGCCCGCTGGTCGTGCCGCTGAGCCGCACCGACTACACCTCGAACTCGAAGCCGCGTCCGCAGGCGCTCGGTTCGCACAACGACCAGCAGTCGACCTGGCAGGCACTCGGCCCCGAGGGCGTGAAGATCGGCTGGGGCGGCCACCTCGGCGACATGGTCGCGAGCCAGAACACCAACTCGACCTTCACCAGCATCTCGGCTTCGGGCAACAACGTATTCTCGGCCGGCAGCCAAGTGTTCCAGTATCAGGTGGGCGGCGGCGGCGCGGTGCAGATCGGCGGCATCGCCGGCAACCTGTTCAATTCGACGACGGCGTCGACGACGCTGCGCTCGATCATCACCGCGAACAACGCCCATCTCTTCGCCAACGAGGTCTCGACCATCATCAGCCGGTCGATCGCCGCGCAGGCGTCGTTCCAGACGGCCTTCGCCGCGTCGGTGGTGCCGAACCCGACGCAGTACTTCCAGCCGTCGTCCGGCAACAACCAGACCAACGGCCTGGCGCAGCAGCTGCAGACGGTGGCCCGCGTCATCGGCGCGCGCAGCGTCCTCGGCGCGCAGCGGCAGATCTTCTTCGTTTCGATGGGCGGCTTCGACACGCACGACAACCAGAACCCCGGCCAGGCCGACCTGCTCGCGCGCATCTCGCACGCGCTCGGCTACTTCGACGGGGCGCTCGCCAACCTCGGCGGCACCGACATGCGCAGCAACGTGACGCTGTTCACCGCGTCCGACTTCGGCCGCACCTTGACCAGCAACGGCGACGGCACCGACCACGGCTGGGGCGGGCACCACTTCGTGCTGGGCGGCGCGGTCAACGGCGGCGAGATCTTCGGCCGCTTCCCGCAGTTCGGCATG
>JANXWR010000439.1 GCA_025351025.1 Burkholderiales bacterium
GCACGAACACCCAGCGGGGCGTCGAAGAGAGAATCTGCAGCAACATGGTGACTCCTGGGAAACTGCGATCAATCAGGATCGGATGGCGCGACTGTCGCGGCGCAGAGTACGGGCAGCGAGCGCGCTGCGACGAACCGCCATCCGGCGGCGTGAAATGGCGCCGGCAACGCGCCGGTGGAGCGAGGTGAATCGCGATGCAAGTACAAGCGACGGAGCTGAAGGCATGGATCGGCCGCAGCGAGATCGGCCGCGACACCATCGGCGCGACCCCCGTCCTCGCCCTGACGGCCACGCTCGACTGGCCGCCCGCGCCGGTCGAGGTGGGTACGCCGCTGCCGCCACTCGGGCACTGGCTGTACTTCCTGCCCATGCACCGCCAGTCCGAGATCGGTGCCGACGGCCACGCCAGACGAGGCGGCTTCCTGCCACCGGTGCCGCTGCCGCGGCGGATGTGGGCGGGTAGCCAGCTCGAGTTCCGCACGCCGATCCGCGTCGGCGATCGCGTCGCGCGCACCTCGACCATCGCCGACGTGTCGGTCAAGGACGGGCGCAGCGGCCCGCTCGTGTTCGTCAAAGTGCGCCACGAGCTGCGCTGCAACGACGCCGCCGAGCCGGCGCTGGTCGAGTTTCACGACATCGTCTACCGCGAGGCCCAGCAGCCCGGCGACACCGCACCGCCGCCCCAGGCCGCGCCCGACGCGGCAGCCTGGCGCCGCACGATCGTGCCCGACGACGTGCTGCTGTTCCGCTATTCGGCGCTCACCTTCAATGGCCACCGCATTCACTACGACCGCCGCTACGTCACGGAGGTCGAGGGCTATCCCGGACTGATCGTGCACGGCCCGCTCATCGCCACGCTGCTGCTCGACCTGCTGCGCCGCGAGCAGCCCGCCGCCGATGTGGCGAGCTTTCGCTTCAAGGCCGTGCGGCCGACCTTCGACCTGCATCCCTTCCACGTCCACGGCGCGCCGCAGGCCGACGGCCAGAGCGTGCGGCTGTGGGCCGCCGATCACGAAGGCTGGTTGACGATGGATGCGACGGCGGTGCTGCGTTGAAAGGAACATCACCATGCAACCGCTGAAGGGCCTGACCGTCGTGACGCTGGAGCACGCCATCGCGGCGCCGTTCGCGACGCGGCAGCTCGCCGACCTGGGAGCGCGCGTCATCAAGATCGAGCGGCCGGGCAGCGGCGACTTCGCGCGCGGCTACGACCAACGGGTGCGCGGCCTGGCCTCGCACTTCGTCTGGACCAACCGCTCGAAGGAGAGCCTGACCCTCGACGTCAAGCACGCCGAGGCAGCCGCGCTGCTGCAGCGCCTCGTCGTCGAGAAGGCCGACGTGCTGGTGCAGAACCTCGCTCCCGGCGCGGCGGCTCGCCTCGGCATGTCGTTCGAGGCACTGTCGGCGCAAAAGCCCGGCATCGTCGTCTGCGACATCTCCGGCTATGGCGACGACCGTGCGCAACCCGGCCCCTACCGCGACAAGAAAGCGTACGACTTGATGGTGCAAAGCGAGGCCGGCTTCGTCTCGGTGACCGGCACGCCCGACGAGCCGAGCAAGTCGGGCGTGTCGATCGCCGACATCGCCGCCGGCATGTACGCCTATACCAACATCCTGGCCGCGCTGATGCAGCGAAAGATCGACGGCCGTGGCCGGCGCATCGACATCTCGATGCTCGAATCGCTGGCCGAGTGGATGAGCTATCCGCTGTATTACGCCTTCGACGGCGCCGCGCCGCCGCCGCGCACCGGCGCCAGCCACGCCACCATCTATCCCTACGGGCCGTTCCCCGCTGGCGACGGCAAGACGGTCATGCTCGGCCTGCAGAACGAGCGCGAGTGGGTCGCCTTCTGCCACAAGGTGCTGCTGCAGCCGGCCTTGGCCAAGGAGCCACGTTTCGCCGGCAATGCGAAGCGCAGCGCCGAGCGGGTGGCGCTGCGCGCCATCATCGTCGAGGCGTTCGCATCGTTGACCGCGGCCGAAGTGCTGGCCCGCCTCGACGCGGCGCAGATCGCCAATGCGCAGGTCAACACCATGCACGAGCTCTGGCAGCACCCGCAGCTCGAGGCGCGCCAGCGCTGGCGCGAGGTCGGCTCGTCGGCGGGCAGCCTGCCGGCGATGCTGCCGCCCGGCAGCTGGGACGACGGCGACGGTCCGCGCATGGACGCGATACCGGCGCTCGGGCAGCATACCGATGCGATCCTCGCCGAGCTCGGCCTGGACGCGGTCGCCATCGCGGCATTGCGCGCCGCCCAGGCGATCTGACCGATGATTCGATTCGGAGTGCCGAGCGCCTAGCGCGCAATCGCCTCCAAGGCCTGCCACACGCGCGCCGACGTCGCAGGCATCTGCAACGACTCGGCCTTGCGGCCCAGGCCGGCGTGCGCAAGCGCGTCGACCAGGGCATTCATCACCGCCGGCGTCGCACCGATCGTGCCGAGCTCGCCGACGCCCTTGACGCCGAGCGGGTTGGTCGCCGTCGGGATCGAGGTGTCGAACTCGGTGCGGAAATTGACGCCGTTCTCGGCGCGCGGCATCGCGTAGTCCATGAAGCTGCCGGTGACGAGCTGGCTGCTCTCGGCGTCGTAGACGACCTCTTCGCAGAGCGCCTGGCCGATGCCCTGCACCGCGCCGCCGTCGACCTGGCCGCGCGCGATGGTCGGGCTGACGACGCGGCCGATGTCGTTGACCGACGCGTACGACAGCAGCTGCACGTCGCCGGTCTGCGGATCGACCTCGAGCTCGCAGATGTGGCAGGCGTTCGGCCAGGTCGGGCCGCCGGCGGTGGTCGTCGCCTCGACGTGGATGCGCGCGCCGTCCTGCTTGCCGGCGAGCTCGAAGAGGTCGATGCCGAGGTCCGTGCCGACCACCGAGAAGCGCCCGGCGCGGTACTCGATGTCGGCGGGCGCCGCCTCGAGCGCCTGCGCGGCGAGCGTCTTGCCCTGGTCGACGGTGCGCTCGGAGGCGACGTGCACCGCCGAGCCGCCGGTGAAGAGCGAGCGCGAGCCGGCGCTGCCGAAGCCGTTGCCGCGGTCGGTGTCGCCCTGCACGATGCGCACTTTCTCGATCGGCACGCCGAACACGTCGACGACGAGCTGCGCATAGCTAGTCTGGATGCCCTGCCCCATCTGCTGCGTCGCCGAGAAGATCTCGATGAAGCCGTCGGGCGTGACGTCGACGCTGACCGTTTCCTGGAAGGCGTTGCCGCCGGTCCATTCGAGAAAGGTGGCGATGCCGCGGCCGCGCAGCTTGCCGCGCTTGCTCGACGCCTCGCGCCGCGCCGCAAAGCCGCTCCAGTCGGCGAGCGCCAGGCCCTGGTCCAGGATCTTCTCGAAGGTGCCGCTGTCGTAGGTCTGGCCCATCGCGTTCTTATAGGGCATCTGTTCGGGACGGACCATGTTGCGCCGGCGCAGCGCCGCCGGGTCCATCTTCATCTCGCGCGCCGCCGCGTCCATCAACCGCTCGATGAGATAGATCGCCTCGGGCCGGCCGGCACCGCGGTAGGGTCCGGTCGGGGCCGTGTGGGTGAGCACTGCCTTGAGCTGCAGATCGATCGTGCCGATGTCGTAGATGCTGGTCGAGACCCACGGTCCGATCAGGAGCTGGATCGCCACGCCGGCGCCGGTGGCATAGGCGCCGACGTTGCAGAGCGAGCGCACGCGCAGCGCCAGCACGCGGCCGTCGGCGTCGAGCGCGAGCTCGGCATGGCTGGTGACGTCGCGACCCGGCGATGCGGAGAGAAAGTCCTCGCTGCGTTCAGCCTGCCAGCGCACCGGGCGGCCGAGCTGCTGTGCCGCGAAGGCGACGACGATGTCTTCGGGATACGGACCGGTCTTCATGCCGAAGCCGCCGCCGACGTCGCCGACGACGACATGCACCTGCTCCTTGGTCAACCCGGGCAGCGCACCGGCGATGCCGCCGGCCACCGCCGTCGGCATCTGGTTGCTGATGCGCACCTCGATCCTTCCGGTCGCCGCGTCGAGCGAGGCGACGATGCTGCGCGGCTCCATCGGCGCGGCCGACAGGCGCTGGTTGACGATGTCGAGCGACACGCGGTGCGCGGCGCGCGCGAAGGCCGCCTCGGCCGCTTCGGCATTGCCGTGCTTCATCTCGGCGCAGATGTTGTCGGGCGCGTCGGCGACAACTGCGGGCGCGCCGGCCTGGGTCGCGGCGGTGACGCCAACGACCGCGGGCAGGTCTTCGTAGTCGACGACGATCGCTTCCATCGCGTCGCGCGCGATGTCCTTCGTGGTCGCCACGACCGCCGCGACGGCCTCGCCGACGTAGCGGGCGAACTCGTGCGCCAGGCCGTGCCGATCCGGCGTCACGGTGCGCCCGTCGGGCCGCGTGAATCCGGCCGCGCCGGGCATCGCCTTGACGCCCGCGGCGACCAGGTCGGCGCCGGTGTAGACGGCGAGCACGCCGTCCATGGCGCGGGCCGCCGTCGCGTCGATGGAGGCGATGCGCGCGTGCGCATGCGGCGCGCGCAGGAAGGCGATCACCGTCTGGCCGGCCACCGGCACGTTGTCGGTGAAGCGGCCCAGTCCTTGGAGCAGCGCCCGGTCCTCGATGCGCGAGACGGCCTTGCCGCTGCCGAATCGTGCTGCTGCGTCGGGTGCATTCATGGTTGCGTCGTTCCTTGAAATGTTGTCATCCTGAGCGTAGCAAAGGATCTCGTCGCCGGCACCAGATCCTTCACGTCGTTCAGGATGACGGGTGTGGGCCGAGACCGGCCCAGCATTGCGTGTATTTCGTGTCCAGGGTGCCGCTCGCCATCGCGAACACGGTGGGCCGGAACAGCCAGCGGCTCTCGAACATGAAGGCCAGCGTGGCGTCGAGCTTTTGCGGCTTCAGCTCGGCGGCGCTCGCCTTCTCGAAGGCATCGGCGTCGGGGCCGTGCGGCACCATCGCGTCGTGCAGGCTGGCGCCGCCGGGGAGGAAGCCCTCTTCCTTGGCGTCGTACCTGCCATAGACGAGGCCCATGAACTCGCTCATCACGTTGCGGTGATACCAGGGTGGCCGAAAGGTGTCTTCGGCGACCAGCCAGCGCGGCGGAAAGATGACGAAGTCGCAGTTCGCCGTGCCCGGCGTGTCGCTCGGCGAAGTAAGCACGGTGAAGATCGACGGATCGGGGTGGTCGTGGCTGATCGAGCCGATGACCATGAAGTTCGCCGTGTCGTACTTGCAAGGCGCGAGGTTGCCGTGCCAGGCGACGACGTTGAAGGGCGACGACGCGACCCGGCTTCGCCACAGCGTGCCGCCGAACTTCTTCACCAGCTCGTACTCGCCGGCGTCGTCCTCGAAGGCGGCGACCGGGGCGAGAAAGT
>JANXWR010000467.1 GCA_025351025.1 Burkholderiales bacterium
CGCGTGTGATCGCCTTGCACTTGGCCTCGATGCGCTTTTGCTGCAGGGCGCTGCGCGCCTGGGCGACGGCGTCGTTGAAGCCGTCGAAGAGCATCGTGATCAGCTCGTGGGACGAGGCGCCCCCACCCCATGTTCGCCGCCACGATCCACCGCCATTCCACAGCCTCCGCAGGCGCCTATCACCAGATCGGCGTCGAGACCGGCGTCGGTGGCGCCTCGTCCCACGAGCTGATCACGATGCTCTTCGACGGCTTCAACGACGCCGTCGCCCAGGCGCGCAGCGCCCTGCAGCAAAAGCGCATCGAGGCCAAGTGCAAGGCGATCACACGCGCCGTGCGCATCGTCGACGAGGGGCTCAAGGCGACGCTCGACCTCGATGGCGGCGGCAAGCTGGCGGCCGACCTGAACGCGCTCTATGGCTACGTGGCCCTGCGCATGACCGAAGCCAACCTGAACAACGACAGCGCCGCCCTCGACGAGTGCGTACGCCTGATGGAGCCGGTTCGCTCCGCCTGGGTCGCGATCGGCCCCTACGCCACGGCCACGCCGTCGGCGCAATGACATGACCAGCACCCAAACTTTCGGAGCCCGCATGAATTCCGTGCTGCTGAACTACTACGAAGCGATCGAGAAGGCGAGCCAGGACATGCTCGAAGCCGCCCGTGTCGGCAACTGGGACCATGTGGTCAAGCTCGAGGGCGCCTGCGCAGTGCTCATCGCCCAGCTCAAGAACACAGCCGCCGAAAAGCCCCTGCCGCAAGACGAGGCGCAGCTCAAGTCGCGCATCATGCAGCGCATCCTGGTCAACGACGCCGAGATCCGCCAGCTCGCCGAGCCCTGGCTCGAGGATCTCGACGAGATCCTCGCCGGCCGTCCGAAGACGCTGCACTGACGCGGCGAGCCGAACCGAAGACGATCCGACAGATTCTCTCGCCACGAGGCACTCGATGGAAACCCGACCCGCACCGCTCGACGGAATGAACCATGACGAGGGGCTCGACGAGTTCCGCGTCTCTTCGCCGCGCGAGATCCAGGGCCTGCTCAAGCAGCTGCTCGACGGCTCGGTGCTGCTCAACTTGAACGCCAGCGACGGCAGCGTCTTCACCAGCGCGATCTGGACCCTCGACGGCCAGCGCGGCACGATCGGCTTCAACGCCGACCCGGGCGACCCGGCAATGCAGAAGCTGCTCGAGTGCGACGAGGTCGTCGTCGTCGGCTATCTCGACAGCGTCAAGCTGCAGTTCGACGTGAGCAACATGGTCCTCGTGCATGGCAACCGGGCCAGCGTCCTCAGCTGCCCGGCTCCGCACGAGATGTTCCGCTTCCAGCGGCGGAATGCCTTCCGCGTGCGTCCGCTGATGCGGGCCAGCCCGACAGCACGCTTTCGCCATCCCGACTCGCCCGACATGGAGTGCGCGCTGCGCGTCATCGACATCTCGATCGGCGGCTGCGGCGTGTTCCTGCCCGAGGAGATGCCGTCGATGAGTGCCGGCGCCATGCTCGGCGCGGTGCGCATCGAGCTAGACGACGACACCCGGCTCGAGTTGACGATGCGGCTGCAGCACATCACGGCGATCAATGCCGAAGCGCGGGGAGTGCGGCTCGGCTTCGAGTTCAAGCGCGTCGGCGGCGACTCGCTGCGCGCCCTGCAGCGCTTCATCGACCTGACGCAGAAGCGCGGCAAGCTGATGGCGATCAGCTAGGCGAAATGTTTCGAACTGGTTCCGGCACGACGCGTGTCGCTGCAATTGTCGAATTGCGCAAGAACTGGAAGGGCCCGTCGACACCTCGTTCTTAGTCTGCCGTCGTGGCCTCGAGCCGCGATGCGCAACTCTCACGGGAACGAAACATGTCGAACAAGAAGGACGCCGCCGCCCTCCTCCTGCCCGCGCTCGCCGCGATGATCGCCGCCGTCCCGGCGGCGGCCTGGAGCCAGGCCACACCGCCGCCGCAACAGCTCGTGCGCGTCGAGATCACGGGCTCGTCGATCAAGCGCATTGATGCCGAGACCGCCCTGCCGGTGCAGGTGATCACGCGCGAGCAGATCCAGAAGACCGGTGCCGCCAACGTCGAGCAGCTGCTGCAGACAATCAGCTCGATCTCCAGCTCGGGTGGTCTCAACTCGTCGAGCACGGCCGGTGCTACCACCGGGGGAATCTCGGCGATCTCGCTGCACGGCCTGACGTCGATTCGAACCCTGGTACTCCTGAACGGCCGGCGCATCGCGCCGTACGGCATCGGCTTCACCAACGATTCGGTGTCGGTCGACGTCAACAGCATTCCGCTGGCCGCCATCGAGCGAGTCGAGGTGCTCAAGGACGGCGCCTCGGCGGTATACGGCTCCGACGCCATCGCCGGCGTCGTCAACTTCATCCTGCGCCAGGCCTTCAAGGGCCTCGAGCTGACGGGCGAGTACGGCGACACGACCCAGGGCGGCGCCAGCCTGAAACGCGCGAGCGGCGTGTTCGGTTTCGGCAATCTCGCCGTCGATCGGTTTAACGTAATGGCGGTGGGGAGCCTCCAGAAAGAAGGCACGCTGCTCGGCGGCCAGCGCGATTTCTCGAAGCAGGGCTTCAACGCCATCAACGACACGACCTCGGGCAACACCTTTCCCGCCAACTTCGCCGCCGCCGACGGTTCGTTCGGCTCGCACAACCCGACTGCGGCCACCGGGTGCGTGCCGCCCTACTCCGTGCTCGACCCTTTCAAGAATCCGAACGCCTGCCGCTTCGACCCGGCGCCGATCCTCGAGCTGGTGCCCGCTTCGGAGCGCCTCAGTTTGTTCGGCTCGGCCAAGTTCGCGATCACGTCCGACGTCCAGGCCTACGCCGAGGCCTCGTACAACAAGAACAAGATCCGCACCATCATCCAGCCGGTGCCGATCTCGGATCAGTTCGCGCTGCCGCCGAATCACCCTCTGTTCAACGTCGCGCCCTACAACGGCAACTCGACGATCATCCTGCAGTCGAGCAGCGTGTACTACCCGACGGCGTACGTCAAATCGATCACCGGCGGTGCCACGCCTGACCTTCTGATCCGCTACCGCGCCGCCGGCGCCGGCAACCGCGACCTCGTCGACATCTCGGAGGCGCCGCGCTTCGTCGCGGGCGTCAAGGGGGCGACGGCGGGCTGGGACTGTGGGCGCCGGCTTGAATTTGTCTTCTTTCAGCCGGTCTGAACGTGCGTGTACTTCTTGATCCGTCTTCTTCGGATCACCGTCTCTGACGGTCTTCTTCAGCTGCGTGTTTCGTCTTCTTCAGACTCCGAGCCGACGAGATTTCGGCCGGGGTGATCGTCGCGCCCGACGGG